>CAVAHH010000074.1:0-8189 GCA_963588395.1 bacterium | reverse complement strand
CTACCTGTTTAGCCTAGCGCAGCTTAACGGCATGCTGGATTTGCTGGCACAGAAGGTTATCGCTCTGGCAGGCAAGAGGATTTACCTTATACCTAGAATAATCTATGTATTTTCCACAATTCTTGCCGCGATCGGTCCCGGTACCGTGCCCACAATGGCCATTATGATGGTGTTTTCTATGGCACTGGCAGCCGAGATGAAGATCAGCCCGGTGCTGCTGGCTACGCTTACCGCTCTTGGTGCGACCGGCGGCGGTGTATCACCGCTGGCGGCTACAGGCATCATCGGTATCAATTTGTGTGCCGAATTTGGCCTGACCGGTATTGAAAAGGAATTTTTGCTCAATGGTATTTTGTCTTCTACGATCTATGCTGTGATAGTGTACTTCATGCTTGGCGGTTACAAGCTGAAATCACAGGCAGAGGGAGTTACCAAGGAAATTGCCGCCTTTAACAGCAAGCAGCTGCTGACCTTGGTAGGTATTGTGGCCATGGTGCTTTTGGTAATGGTATGGCGTATCAACGTGGGCCTGGTAAGCTTTGCCGTAGCGGCGGTCCTGTCTTTTTTGCGTGTCTCGGACGAAACGAAGGCGCTCAAGCATATTCCCTGGGGGACGTTGCTTTTGATTACAGGCGTGGGTGTTTTGATGCAGCTCATTATTGATCTGGGCGGCATTGATGTATTATCTTCAATTTTGGTTTCGGTGATGAGCGAAAGAACTGCAGCTGCCGTTATGGGTATGACTGCAGGTATTATGAGCTGGTTCAGCTCTACCTCGGGCGTAGTTATGCCTACGCTGATTCCTACGATTCCCCACGTAGCGCAGCAGCTTAGTGGTGTTAACCAGCTGGAGCTGGCTTCTACCATCACGATGGTGGCCAACACTGCCTCTATCAGCCCGCTTTCTACCGGCGGCGCCCTGGCCTTGGCGGCCTACGCCAGTGCTGCCAGCGACGGTCAGAAGCACCAGCAGCAGCTTTTTGTGCGCATGTTTGGTGTGAGCGCGCTAGGTGTAAGTGTTTTGTGCGTATTTTCGTATTTCGGTATGTTCCATTGGCTGCTGTGATTTTAAAGTAGTAGCGTCAGCTCGGGATGCTGCACAGCTAGCAGCTCCTTGAGCAACAGCAGAAATTTACTGTTATAGCTGTTGATGTGCTCTGTATGCTTGGGCTGCAGGTAATAAATAATTTCGTCCGGCGGCGGCTGTGTGAGCGTGCGGATGGCTACGCCTGTGCGTTCGTGTAGCAGGTGGGCCACGTAGGCAGGTGCTAGCGCCCAACCTGTGGTACTGGTGATGAAGTATTCCAAAAGCGGCATCTGGTCCAGCACGATGTGGGCCTTGGCCGTAGGGCCGAACCAATAATCATGCCACAGGTCATATTCCGGTGTCCAGGGAATGCGTATTTCCTGACGTGGGTCAAGGTCAGCAGGATCAATAGGAGCAGTGCCGTAATCAGCGCGGCTTAAAAGATAAAAGTGTGATTTGAAGGCAGGCGTGGTTTCGACGCTTTTGCTGAAGACGTCATCCGAAATTAGGGCGAAGTCCAGGGTATTATCCTCTAAATGCTCATAGCATTCGGTGGAATGATGCTGAAAGACGTTTAACCTGCATTCTGGATATTGCAATAAAAATTGTTGGAACACAGGCTGCAGCAAGATATTGCACACGCTGCCTACGCAGCCCATGCGCAGGGCAGGTGTGGCGGCGGCGCTTGCCAAGCTGTTGCTTTCGGTCAGCAATGCTTGCCAGCGTTGCGCCAGGCTGATGAAGGCCTTGCCCTCGCGCGTCAGCTCTATGTAGCGCTGTCCCTTGCGGCGCACGATCAGCGTGCAGCCAAGCTCTTCCTCTAGCGATGCCAGGCGGCGGCTAAGCGCAGGCTGGCTCAAATATAAATCAGCGGCGGCACCCGAAAGGGTGCCGTTTTTTATTACGCTCAAAAAGGCGTTGATTTCACTTTCTGTCATCGTGCTCTCCTTATAATATGCGTTCTATTTATATTATAAGCTTAAAATAAGCATTTTACAAATATATTTTCGTGTAGTATATTTTACGTATATTATGCAATGGAGGGACAGACATGCACAAGCTGACAGAAGGAAATATAACAAAGCAGCTGCTGCAGCTGGCATTGCCGCTGGTTATCGGCAATTTTTTACAACAATTATACAATACAATAGACGCCTGGGTAGTGGGCCGTTATATCAGCCAGGATGCCTTTGCCGCCATTGGCATCGGCGGCACGGTGGTGAACCTGTTTATTTTTGTGCTGGTGGGCGCGTGCACGGGTATCGGCATTATCTGGGCGCAGCTGTATGGCAAGGGAGATTTTGCCGCCTTTCGCCGCGAGGGCTTTCAGGCGTTGGTTGCAGGCAGCTGCTTTACGCTAGTGCTAAGCCTGGCAGCGTTTGCGGCAACAGAAGAAATGCTGCGGCTTATCGCTACGCCGGCTAGCATTTTGCATATGGTTAAGGAGTATCTGCAGATTATCTTTGCCGGACTTATCATGACCTTTTTATATAACTATTACAGCACGATGCTGCGCGCTGTGGGTAATACGCTGATGGCGCTAGTATTTTTGGCAGTGGCGCTGGCTGTTAATATGGTATTGGCACTGCTATTTGTGGCTTATTGGCAGTGGGGCATCAGTGGTGCAGCCTGGGCGACAGTGCTGGCACAGCTTAGCTCGGTGCTGCTGTGTAACGTGTATATGCGCCTTTACCAGCCACAGCTTTTGTGGAGCAGGCAGGATATGCATATTGACGGGCAGCTGCTGAAGCACACCTGTAATTTTGCCGTGGCTACAGCTATGCACAATTCCAATCTTTATATTGGCAAGCTGCTGGTGCAGGGCGCGGTCAACAGCTGTGGCGTCGACATGGTGGCGGCCTATACGGCGGCAGGTCGTCTGGAGGGTTTTGCTAATTCCTTTGGTGACAGTGGGGGAGCGGCAATGAACGTGTTTATCGGCCAGAATGTGGGCGCAGGTAACTGGCGGCGTGTGCGGCAGGGCTTTGCGAAGGGCTTCAAGCTGCTTTTGGGGCTGGGCGTGGTGTACTCGGCGGCGCTGTACGCAGGAGCGGATGCAGGTGTTGCCTTCATGCTGGGCGGCAGCGACTTACCAGGCTGGGCGCAGGGCGTGCATTATATGCGGATTGTTGCCATGTTCTACTTTTTGTGCTTTATGGGCAACGCGCTGGCAGGCTATTTTGAAGGCCGTGGACTTTTGATGATTCCGGTTATCGGTGCAACGGGACACATTACGCTGCGTGTTATTTTGTCCTACCTCTTTGCCGGTGAGTACGGGCTGGGAGCAGTAGCCTATGCTACAGGCTTTGGCTGGTTTTGCGTGGTGTGCTTCTGGAGCTACTTGGCATGGAAGGACGTGCAGCGGCTGCATAAAAAGGGATGATTGTTTTGTGTAGATTTTGGCTGGTGCTTACACTTTGCGTACGTAGTATTAAGTATACAAGAATGGAGGATAGTTATGATCAAAAAATATTTTTATCCTGTGATTTTTGAACCTGAAGAGGTTTGTGTGTCTGTTTATGTACCGGATATACCTAGTTGCAATACCCAGGGTGATTCCCTGGAGGAAGCATTAGAAATGGTACAGGAGGCTATCGGCCTGATGCTGGAGGATAAAAGTCCGGATACTTATCCTGCTGCCTCCAAGCCTAATGAAATAAAGCTTGAGTGAAATCAGTTCGTGATGATGGTTGCCTTTGATAAGCTGGCGTATGATAAGAAATATAATGCCAGAGCGGTAAAGAAAACACTTTCGATACCTGCCTGGTTAAATAATATGGCGCTAGAAAATAATATTAATTTTTCCAGTCTGTTAAAGTGGGCACTTTTGCAGGAGTTGGGAGTCAGTGCACATTGACGAAAAAAATAAAACCGACAGTCTTTGATATGTACCCTTAATACTGGACACACAGTATTGGGGGTACATATCATTTGTGGCTGTCGGTTTTGCTTTTTATAGCAGCAGTATTAATTCTGCTACAAATACTAAGCGTTATACCTTTGGGATCATTCGTTATTTTGTGGCAAAAATCCCAAACATCGGAGCAGGAATGTAAAAATCGTCCTCGTGCGGATAAATTCTGCTGCCGACGCTTTTGTCTATACTGACGGAGCGGGCGCCTGCTTTTAGCAGTGCTGCCTCATCCCAGGCAGGGCGGTCACAGACGCTGATATCAAGCATATGGTAAATGTTGTGGCAGCGCTCTAAAAGCTCATTGCTGACGCTGGCATGGGCGTTACGCACTGGCAGCGGACGATGGTGGTCACGGGCATATTCTGCGTCATAATTCATGAGCAAACCGCAGGGACGCAGCACGCGTAGCCATTCGCTATAAGCCAGCTGTGGGTTAGGCAGATTCCAGGTGACGTTGCGTGCGATTACCACATCAAAGCTTGCGTCTGCAAATGTTAAATGCTCTGCATCCATAACTTCAAAGCTGATGCTGCACTGGTAGGCTTGTCCCAGCTTTTGGGCATCGGCAATCATTGCAGGTGTTATATCAATGCCTGTCACGGTGTGGCCCATTTGCGCCAGTAAAATACTAAAAAAGCCTGCGCCGCAGCCTATATCCAAAATGTTTAGGGATTTGCCGGAGGGCAGATGAGCACTTATTTCCTGCTGCCAAAGCTGGTGTTTTTCACTAGATAGCTCCTCCTGGCGCAGCTTGGCAAAGTTGTTGGCACGGTCACGCCAATAATCGCTGATATACTTTTTAGGGTCAGTTGAGTGATGAATGTTAGCGGGGGTGTTAGTGGTCATATTCTTCTCCTTCAATATTGTTATAGAAAGTATAGCACTTGGAGCTTGCTAGATGTCAAGGGGAAATATAAATGGCGTGCTTTGTGTAGTGAGTGCAGTAGGCTTGACGGGTTAAGTGAATAAATTCTTCATAGTAAAAGCCCCCAAAAGCATTTATAGCATGCTTTGGGAGGCTTTTTTCTTATGGTACCAATATAAATTCTGTTATAAACACTACGGCACAGCAGCAGCAGGCCACGTGAAACAGGCTCATGCCGCGCCAGGCGGTGGCAACGCCCACTGCCAGCGCCATGATGCCTGCCAGCGGGCGTTGTGTTTCCTGCACGATGGCAGGGAAGGTCATGACTGCCAGTGTAGTATAGGGGACGTAATATAAGAAGGAGCGGAGAAAGGGATTTTTTATTTCCCCGCGGATGAGCGTGAGCGGCAGCATGCGGATGGCGTAAGTTACCAGCGCCATAACGGCGATGTAGATGTAAATGTTATGCTCCATGCTCTGCTGCCTCCTTTTGCGTGCTTTCTACGGGACGCAGGAGTGCTGCCGCCGCCGCGATGAGCACGGTGAGGATGATGGTACGCATACCGCCTGAAAGCTGGGCCAAAGGCTGCCAGTAGTTGGCTATGAGGCTGGCGCTAAAGCTTGCCAGCACTACGGTGAGGATAACCCTGCTTTGGCGTGCCGGCGGCACGATAACTGCCAAAAACATACCAAACAGCGCCACGCTGAGCGCGCTTACGACGCGTTCAGGCAGGGCAGCGCCGGCAATGATGCCGACAGCAGTGCCTAAGGACCAGCCGGGGATGGCCACAGACATGCCGCCGTAATAGTACCAGGGATTAAGTCTGCCGGGGCGGGCGATGGCAATACCGAAAAGCTCGTCTGTAACAGCAAAGGCAACTGCCAGACGGTGAAGTAGTCCCTCGCCTGCCTGCAGGCGCTGGCTGAGCGCGCAGCTCATCAAAAGGTAGCGGGCGTTCGCTATGAGCGTTACCAATGCCACCTCCATGTAGGTGGCGTTTTCGCCGATAAGCGTTATGGCGGCAAATTCGCCGGCCGAGGTATTGTTCAAAAGACTTGCCAAAAAGCCCTGCAGGACGCTAAGTCCTGAGCTGCGGCAGATAATACCCAGGGAAAAGGCTACTGCGAAATAGCCCAGACCTATGGGAATACCGTCACGTAAGCCCTGACGGAAGGCAGTGGCGTTGGGGGAATCACCATTAGTATATGCAATATCTGCATCTGTCGTTGAAATTTGCATCATAATACACCATTGAAATTACAATAAAATAAAAAATAAAAAAACTCAAATTTTTATAGTGCTTAAAATTTTGCCAGTAAGCCTGAAGCGGCAGACTTACTGGCAGATATGGATTAGTACACGCCTAGAGGGGGGGGCAGCGTGTTACTAGCAAAAATTATTTGAGCAGCTCTTGTGCTACCAGGTGGCCCATCTCGGAGGTGGAGGTCTTCTTCAGGCCTTCGGCGTACAGATCCGGGGTACGGTAGCCCTGCTCCATTACTGCGTCAACTGCGGCTTCGATAGCGTCAGCAGCCTCGCCCTGGTTGAGGGAGTAGCGCAGCATCATGGCAACGCTGAGGATGGTTGCCAGCGGATTGGCAATGCCCTGGCCTGCGATGTCGGGGGCGCTGCCGTGAATGGGCTCATACATGCCGGTGCCGTCGCCAAGGCTGGCGCTGGGGAGCAGGCCGATGCTGCCGGCGATGGTGCTGGCTTCGTCGCTCAAAATGTCACCAAAAATATTATTGGTCAGGATGACGTCAAACTGCTTGGGGTTCAAAACCAGCTGCATAGCGCAGTTATCTACATAAAAGTTGTTCAGCTCGATTTCGGGATATTCCTTAGCCTGCATTTCGGCAACAATTTTGCGCCACATACGGCTGGAGCCCAAAACATTGGCCTTGTCGACGCTGGTCACCTTGCCGCGGCGTTTTTTTGCTGCCTCAAAGGCAAAGCGGGCAATGCGTTCTACCTCGGGACGGGTGTAAAGCTCTACGTCGCTGGCCTCCTCCACGCCGTCAGCGTTGGTGTGCGCCTCGTTGTGCTCGCCGAAGTAAATGCCGCCGGTCAGCTCGCGCACGATCAAAAGGTCTGCACCCTCGGCGCGCTCGGTCTTGAGCGGGGAAAGGTGGGCAGTGAAGCGCGAAACCGTCATCGGACGCAGGTTGCAGTACAGGCCCAAGGCCTTGCGGATGCCCAAAAGACCCTTTTCCGGACGGATGGACGGGTCTACGTTATCCCATTTGGGACCGCCTACAGCGCCCAAAAGTACTGCGTCAGCAGCCTTGGCGCTGGCGATGGTTGCCTCCGGCAGAGGCACGCCGGTGGCATCAATAGCGCAGCCGCCGATGAGCTGCTTGTCATATTCAATAGTAAAGCCAAATTTTTTGGCTGCTGCGTCCAAAACTTCGGTGGCAGCATCAACAATTTCTACGCCAATGCCGTCGCCTGGCAGTAAGCAAATCTTCATTATTTCTGCTCTCCTTTAATATAGTTAATCAGGCCGCCGCAATCGGCAATTTTTTGAATAAATTCCGGCAGCGGTTTAGTTTTGATGGTGATACCCTTGTTGATGATTTTGATCTCGCCTTTATTCACGTCAACGTCAATTTCGTCACCAGGGGCGATTTTTTCAACCTCAGTGCCGATTTCGAGCACAGGCAGGCCGATGTTGATGGCGTTGCGGTAGAAGATGCGGGCAAAGCTGTCGGCAACGATGCACTTTACGCCCTTAACCTTTAAAACTACGGGTGCGTGCTCACGCGAAGAACCACAGCCAAAGTTTTTGCCGGCTACGATGTAATCGCCGGGTTGCACGTTGGCAGCAAAGTTGATTTCCAGGTTTTCCTTGGCATCCTCCATTGCGTGCTCTGCTAATTCCTTAAAATCGGCAATGTTAAGATATCTTGCCGGGATGATAACGTCTGTATCGATGTGGTCGCCATAACGCCAAACTTTGCTCATTTTACTACCTCCTCGGGGCTGGTGATGTAACCGGTGATCGCACTGGCAGCAGCAGTGTAGGGGCTTGCCAGATAAACCTCGCTGTCTACGTGACCCATGCGGCCGCGGAAGTTGCGGTTGGTGGTGGATACAGCGCGTTCGCCTGCAGCCAAGATACCCATGTAACCACCCAGGCACGGGCCGCAGGTGGGGGTGGAAACAGCAGCGCCTGCGTCAATAAAGGTGTCAATATAACCCAGGTGCATAGCCTGCTGGTAGATTTGCTGGGTTGCAGGGATAACGATCATGCGTACATGGTCGCAAACCTTTTGACCCTTCATGATTTCGGCAGCCTGTGCCAAGTCTTCCAGGCGGCCGTTGGTGCAGGAGCCGATGACAACCTGATCTATCCTGATACTGTGACTGTCCTTGGCAGGAT
>CAVAHH010000073.1:0-8208 GCA_963588395.1 bacterium | reverse complement strand
ACTGACTAGTCAGTCAGTAATAAAATTATATATATATTTTAGAGCAATGTCAACACTTTCTAACTTTATTTAGAAGTAAGTTTTTACACCCATATAAGTATTACTCTTGTTTCCACGCACATCCATAGTTTCGCCATACAGCGAAAAGCTATCTGTCAAACGTAGCTCTCCACCCAAGCGCACCTTAGTGTCATCAAAATCATATATCTGTGAATATAGTCTAAAATCTTTACTCAAATCGTAGCTTAAGCCTACGCCGAAATCTCCCTGCATAGCACCCATGCTTACAGCGGCACTTCCCAGCTGTCTGCCTACGATAAAGTCAAACTTATTGGCGTTACCGATATCGTACCCACCCATGTAAAGAAAGGCATCATCACTTGGATGCAGCGTCACGCCCAGGCTACCACGCCAGTCGCCGCCCTTAGCAGCATAACCTGCGTCTGCCGATATCTTAGCCTCTGTCAACGTCCCTAAAATTTTGTTGGCACGCTCGCTGGTTTCCTTGACATTCACCAAGGTTTCCTTAAGCGACTGTTGCGTTACCGGGTCCTTGGCTACAGCCTCCAGCACAGAAACGATATTCTCCATACGCTTGCTGGTGTCAGCCATGTTCTGCGCAATCGCAGCTACGTTTTTGCCGGTTTGACCGTTGTTATCCACACCGTTCATAATACTTTCGATGTGTGCGGCCGTACCATTCATACGCTGGCTCAGTTCGCTAATCTGGTGGATCATAGACGTAATATCCTGTTGGTTGGCCACTGCTACATCTGCCATTACCTTAGTAAAGGTATTCATGTTTTCGGCAATGTCATTCATATTCTTAAAGCCAGCCTTCATGGATTGCTGCACCTCTTTGTCACCAAAGACATTTTCAAAGGCGCTGGCAATATTTTCCATGCGCTTCACCAAATCGCCGGACGAAGCAAAGAACTCATCCATGCCGCCACCGGCAGCACCCTTCACAGTGCTGCCCTCCGGCACATATCCCTGTCCAAGCTTAGCAGGTGGAATGACGCTGACAAACTTTTCGCCCATAATACCATCAGAGGAAATTGTAAACACTGACCCCTGCGGAATTTTTATATCATCATTGATTTCTGCAATTACCTCTACCTTATCCGGTGCGACATTAATCTTCTTTACCGTGCCCACCTGCACACCGGCATAACGCACAACATGTCCTGGCATCAGACCGCTGACCTGGGGATAATCTATACACAGCTCATAGCCCTTTTTACCAAAGGAAAAGGCTCCCATAAAAGTGATGATGCCGGCGAGTACAACAGCGCCGCCCAAAGCAAAGGCGCCAACTTTTACCTCACTGCTGCCCATCTTTTTCCTCCTCTTTTAATTCCAGGCCGTTGACAAAGGCATGCACGACCGGATTAGTACTATTTTGGATTTCAGCCACCGTGCCGATCTGCACGATGCATCCATTATATAGCATAGCGATACGGTCTGCCGCATAATATGCAGATTCCATATCATGTGTTACCAAAACTGATGTCACACCCAGTGCTTGCTGGGTTTTACGTATCAGCCTGCTGATGGTCATAGTCATCACCGGGTCCAGTCCCGATGTCGGCTCGTCATAAAACACCATCTCCGGCTGCATGGCCAATGCCCGCGCCAAGCCAACGCGTTTTTTCATACCACCTGAAAGCTCCGACGGCAGGAGCTGCTGCGTGCCTGGCATACCTACCATATCCAGTAGCTCCTGCACGCGTTCCTGAATCTGCTCCTCACTAAGCTTAAAATAACGCTTCAGGCCAAAGGCAATGTTACCACCAACATCCAAAAAGTCAAACAAGGCAGAATACTGGAACACTACACCCATACGCTGGCGTAGCACATCCCATTGATCCTCGGCTATGCGACTTACCTCCTGACCTTCAATCTCTATACTGCCCGCCGTTGGCGCCAAGAGACCGGTAAGCAGCTTTATTACCGTGCTTTTACCACTGCCCGAAGGCCCGATAACTGCCAGCGTTTCACCGCGATGCACATCCAGGTTCAGCTCACGCAGCACGATTTTACTGCCAAAGGCCACCTTAACATTGTGAAGCTGAATCATTACATCATCTGTCATCATTACAGCTCCTTATACATACAAAACTATTGACAAAAAATAATTAGTGATGAACACCAAAATAATCGAAAGCACTACTGATGCTGTTGTTGCCAGGCCTACGCCCTCCGCACCATTAGGCGCGTTAAGTCCCTTATAGCAGCCAACAATGGCAATAATAGCACCAAAGACACAGCTTTTTACCATACCACCAAACACATCATAAAAATCCGCCAAGGTCTTAATAGAATTTTCGTAGGTAAAGCTGCCAATTCCGGCGTAATAATGCGCCACAATCCAACCGCCTACGTTACCGATAAAGTTAGCAAACACCACAAGCAATGGCATCATAAGTACCAATGCGATGAAGCGCGGCACCACCAGGTAGCTTACAGGGTTCGCCGCCATAACCCTCAGTGCGTCAATCTGCTCTGTAACCTTCATCGTTCCCAGCTCTGCCGCGATAGCAGCACCAATGCGTCCGGCAACCACAACGCCTGTCAGCACCGGCACCAGCTCGCGCGCCATAGCAATTGCTACAATGCCGCCTACGGATGAAGCAGCCCCCAGCCGCACAAACTCCTTAGCCGTCTGCACCGAAAATACCATGCCGGTACAAAGGATCGTCATCATCACTATCGGCAGCGAATCGGCACCCAAAAGCGCCATCTGACGGATAACCTCCCTAAGATCTGCGTCCTTCAGTCGGCGCACTGTTGCCACAAACAGCAAGGTCATCCTGCCGCTGGCAGCACAAAAGGCCAATATTTTTTTGCCCATTGTTTCACAAATAGATTTAAGCATAATCCTACCTATAGCATTTTCCTTTATTATAACTCTCAATTATGACGAATGTATGACAATGTAAGCCATCCTTTTCATGCAAGCAGACTCTTACTTCTCCACTGTCAGGATCAGCTCTGTCTCACCATCAATAATAAAATCAAACGGGTACTTCTGCTTGAACGGCGAGCCCTGCAAAAGGCCGGCAAGGCCGGCATCATTAGCAGCAGCCTCCGGGTTTGGCTTCATCATTCCCGTTGCCACGTCAATAATCAGCTCATTATTTTTATCAGCCGTATTTACGCTCTTGATATAATCGCTGAGCTTGCGGCGGGTTTCCTTCTTTTTGGCAGCAGGCACACCCTCAGACTGCTGCTTACGCAGCAGGTCAAGCACCCACGCCATACTGCTGCCGCCGCGCACGTTAAGCGCCAGCTTACCACCCGGATGATCCTTAGGCACCTTAAACTGCACAGTTTTGGTAAACTCCTCACCACGGTAAGGCTTCATGGTAACATCAATGGCAACCTTTTCACCAGGCTTAACCTTGGTCTTGGCGGCATGCACGCTAAATATCTCAGCAACCTGTACGGCGTCGCTCACCTCAGCCTCTACGTTAATGCCATATATCTGCACAGGCTCAAATTTATTCTGCATCAAAATTGTCACAGCCTCTGTCAGCTCGGCATCCAGATTTTTCAGCAGAGAATCATTGGAATAATACATATTTTCACGGTCAATCGTCAGCATTTCCTTTTTGCTGTCAACACCGGTAATTGTAAAATGCAGCTTGGCAGTACCACCGCCATTTCTATCCACCGTTTTGCTCACTGTGTTAACAACAGCCGCATCCACAATAGAAGGCACCAGCTGCTCATCCTCGACCAGGCGTACGCGCATACTGTTGGCCTGCCCGCGGCTGCTGTCGTTGACAGTCACAAACATCGGAATGGATCCCGGCTGCTTACCGATAGCACCGCCAATACCACTGGCGCGGTCCTGGTTAAAGCTGCCGATAGCCTCTCCCAAGGTTCCCACCTTATAGCTGCTCTGCAGATTAGGCACCACTCCCAGCACCCATACCTTATTCATAAAGAAATCGCTGCTGCCACGCTGCATAAACGCATGACCGAAGGCAAGCAGCTTGCCGCTGTCATCCGTCCAGGTAACAGTTCCCAGCGCTCCCAAATTCATATCACCCTGCATTAGCGCTACGCCCACGCTGCTACCGGGCTCCAGCGGCTTCTCGCTGGAAGCACCCACGCCACCTGCGCCAACGGCAGTAAGCCCAAAAGGTGCCAGCTTCTGCTGCAGATATTCCAACCCGTATTCTGTAAAGCCTCCGGCCATAAGAGCTGTTCCTTTAGGAATCCAGTCTACAGGTATATCACGCGGTTCATCCAAAAGCGGCAGCATCTTGCCTATAGGAGTCAAAAAGCAGTAATGCGGGTCATTAAAGGTTTTGCCAAAGGCTACCGCTCCCACAAGTCTGCCATCCACATATACCGGGCTACCGCTCATCCCCTGAGCCACGCCACCGGTTTTCTCGATTAAGTCACCATACAGACGGACAAAAATATTATAACCGGTAGTTTCGTTGCCTGTTACTCCCAAAATTTCCACATTAAAATCTTCAATGGTGTCACCACTGATAACTGTTTTGCCTATTCCCTGCATGCCAACACGCAAATCACGCACCGGCATAAGCGGAACATTGGCAGCAGCTGCTACAAGCATCTGGCAGCACAAAAGCACTGCTATTAAAAAAATTCTCATATGTACTCCTCAGTAACGCAGATAAAGTTACTTTGTTTACCAATTATTTATAATACTACAAAACCGGCGGCAGCATGCACGCCGGTCATTCACCTATTATTCACTAATTTTCGCTACAACCTGCTGCGCTACGACCTTATCACCGGGCTTCACCAACACCTGGCTCACACAGCCGGCAGTAGTAGCACGGGCAGCAGCAATACTGCCACCTGCCAATGATTTAACCTTTACAAGAACGTCACCCTGCTTTACCTGGGCACCCTCCTGCGCCAGTCCCTCAGCTACAACTACACCGCTGACAACAGCGTGCTGATCAGTCACAGCGGCACAACCAACGGCAGTAAGCGTAAAAACACCCAAGGCAGCGGCAAGCAGAACCGCCATCATTTTCTTTGCCATACGGCCCACCTCCTGTCAAGTATCTCTTCGAATGATAATTATACTATCTGTAATAAAAGCCAGATCGCTTATATCTTTATCATGCTAACGCACCTATGGCAAACTCTTCTGTATAGATTATACAGCCTACAGTTTTATTTGACAAGCATTTCACTTTTCGGTAGCAACCCAAGACCGACACTCACCCAACGCTCCCGTCCGTCCGAAGGTTTGTTGACTATCTGTCCGTTGATAACCATTTCACTTGAGCCGCCACCATCAAAATTGACGGCATCCCAAGCACCCAGCTTTTGCAGATACTGTGCCAGCTCCGTCAGCGTCATGCCGGCACTAGTGCTGCTGCGCCCATCAACCACTAGTAGCAGTAAAGAACCATCCTTTTTCAATCCCAACGCCGTGCGTGGTGCCCTGCCCGCAGCAATATCATTGGCAATTTTTTCTGCAGCAGTCCGCACATTAATTTTCCCCTGCTCTAACAGTAAGGGGCCGCCGCTAATAACCATATTTGCTGCGTCTGCCGCACTGTTGCCCATGGTTTGCTGCAACATTACATGGTCACCTAATTTGAGTCCGGCTAAGGCCGCCGCGTTAGCACCGTGCCCCGAAATCACCACTGTTCCCGGTTCAATTGTCATATTTCCTGCAGTGCCTGCAGCAACCACACGTCCATTTTTAAGCTTCACCTCACGCCCCCAGGAATTTGTTTTTGTCGAAGGAGCGTAATAGGAATTATAAAGCACCAGGTCATTTGCAATACGCGCGCGGTTCATACCCTTGATAGCAAACTGTCTGCCGTCAGGCAGCTTCACGCTGCCGCTATAAGCAATGTCCTTAACAATCTGCCGGCCGCTACTGCCATCTACGTAGCCGCTACGTGCCTGGCCGTCTGCCGCCATGTAATCACCATGATCCTTAACATTACCAATAACCCAACCATCTGTGTCAAAATACGATGCGTTAATTGCCGCCAGCATGCCCTGCAGCTTTGCCTGCTTAGCCAAGCTGCCACGCCCGTTGTAAATACCTGCTGCAGAAAACGGCCGCAGCTCGAAACGACTGCCGGCAGCAACTGTCAGCAGGTAAGCCTGCACCTGTCTGCCATTTAGTTCATCCTGCATAAAAGTATAGCTCACGCCCTGCGCCAGTTGACGTGTCTGCTTAAGAATATTGATGCGGTAGATATCAACCACCAAACGGTTAGGTGCCTTGAGCTGAAACACCTTATATTGGCAGTCACGGGTCAGGTCTATTACAAGCTTAGAGGCTTTTTCCCCTGCAGGCTGCAGATTAATGCCCTTTATGACAGCGTCCTTGACCTGTGCCTGCTGCCGCTTAGCACTGCTTTCCGGCAACGTCACCACCAGCTGCAGCTTGTCCTTATCTGCTTTAAAGCTGATAGGCTCCTTGCTATCGAGAACAATACGCACGCGTGCACTGCTCACGCTCGTACGCAAATTATCAACGGGAGCGGCCTGCGCCGCACCGGCACAACCAAGCATAGCTGCTGCTAATATTGAAATTATAATTTTTTTGTAATTCATTGCTCTACCTATACAAAAGGAGCTGCCTTAAGCAGCTCCTTTACTTCTTTAATCAATCAGCCAAATTCGAGGCCGTATACACAGTGCCGGGATGCAGCTTGTCCAGATTTTCCAAAGCCTTACCTGTTCCCAGTGCCACACACTCCAACGGATTATCTGCAATATGCGTAGTAATACCCGTTTCGCGCTGCATAACCTCTGCCAGACCATCCAGTAATGCGCCACCGCCAGTCAGATAAATGCCATTATCCACAATATCAGCTGCCAGCTCCGGCGGGCACTTTTCCAACACACCACGCACTGTAGCAATAAGCGACGCAATAGAATCCTCCAGCGCAACACGGCAATCCTCTGAGCTTACATTAAAGGTTGTCGGCAAGCCGGTTACCATGTCACGACCACGTACGTTGATCGTCTCATTCCGTCCATCATCAACAACGGTAGCAACCTTCATTTTGATTTCTTCCGCAGTACGCTCACCAATCAGCACATTATGTACTTTTTTGACATGACGTACAATCGCCTCGTCAAAATGATCACCACCAATGCGGACAGAAGAATCTACTACGATACCGCCCAAGCTCAAAACAGCAATGTCAGTTGTGCCGCCACCAATATCTACAACCATGTTGCCGCGTGGTACAGAGATATCAATACCGGCACCCAGGGCTGCAGCCAAAGGCTCTTCAATCAAATAGGTTTTGGAAGCTCCTCCCTGGGTGGTGGCCTCCATAACGGCACGCTTTTCTACCGAAGTTATACCGATAGGCACACAGGTCATAACGCGTGGTTTAAAGAACAGGCTCTTTCCCGCAACCTTTTCAATAACATAGGCCAAAAGCTTTTGCGTAACGGTATAATTTGCAATTACGCCTTCCTTAAGCGGACGGATAGCAACAATGCTGCCAGGCGCACGTCCCAGCATTTCGCGTGCTTCATCGCCAACTGCTAAAACCTTATTGCGCACCTTATCAATAGCCACGACAGAAGGCTCCTTGAGCACAACGCCTTTTCCCTTTACAAATACAAGAATATTGGCGGTACCAAGATCGATACCGATATCCATGCTCTTAAACATTAGCATTATCTCCTTAATCTACATCAACACGTTCAATATCCGCACCCAGCTTTTTCAGCTTGGCAACGATATGTTCGTAGCCACGGTCAATATGGTGCAAATCGCCAATGCGTGTTGTTCCCTCAGCTACCAATCCTGCCAAAATCATTGCAGCACCGGCACGCAGGTCGGTAGCACGCACATCACAGCCTGTAAGCTTGCAGGGCCCGTCGATCACAGCACTGCGGCCTTCGGTAGAAATCTGCGCACCCATGCGGTTCAGCTCTACTACATGCATAAAACGATTCTCAAAAACAGTCTCTGTTACCTTACTACGACCCTCGGCGATAACCATCATGGCCATCATCTGTGCCTGCATATCGGTAGGAAAGCCTGGATACGGCAGGGTTTTGATCGCTACAGCCTTCAACGGATTTTGTCCGATAACACGCACCTTGTCTATATCCTCTTCTACAATGGCACCTGCCTCGCGCAGTTTGGCAATCAACGGCTTTTGGTGCTCAGGCAAAACGTTTTCCACAACCACATCACCGCCGGTCATTGCGGCAGCAATCATA
>CAVAHH010000072.1:2527-8223 GCA_963588395.1 bacterium | reverse complement strand
GATCATGAGCCTGCACGTGTTTCCCTTTATGGTCACCATCCTCAAAAACGCCATGCTCAACATCCCTCTCAGCCTATTGGAAAGCGGTGCTGTCTTTGGCGCAGGTACCTGCTACCGCGTGCGCCGCATCCTTTTGCCGCTGCTTTCGGCTAATTACGCCATCGGCGCCCTGCTCGTTTTTGTCAAAACGCTTTCTGAATACGGCACACCTGCCACATTAGGCTACCGCATCGGCTTTTATGTTTTTACAACAGATATCCACCGCTACGCCACCACCGCCCCCATCAACTTTGGCAGAGCCGCCAGCCTTTCATCTGTCCTCATCGTCATCTGCCTGCTGATGTGGTACATACAAAACCACATCACTGCCACCCACAGCTACAACCTGGTCAACGGCAAGGGCAGCAGCGCCGCCGGCCTAAGCAGGCTCAGCGGCGGCTGGCAGCTGTGCTGCTGGGGCTACATCCTGCTGCTGGTTTTCGTAGCCATCTGCATTCCCTATTTTTCGGTCATCAGCACCTCACTCATCAAGCTACGCGGCTACGGTCTGGCTGCAGGCAACTTCACCCTGCAGCATTATGTGGAGCTCTTCACCGATAACCCTCACGGTCAGGAGGCACTCATTAACAGCCTCTTTTTAGCTGTCAGCAGCGCCACCATCGCCTCCGTCATCGGCACAGGCATCGTCGTATTGCTACGCCAATGCCGCCAACACGCCAAAAAGCTTTTGGAGGCCGTCAGCCTGCTGCCCGAAATGCTGCCTGGCATCGTGCTTGTTATCGGCATCATGCTCTTTTGGAACCTTATCTACAAAATCGCACCCCTATACAACACTCTGGGCATTATGGTGCTGGCCTATGTCGTGCTTTTTTTGCCCTACAGCGTGCAATACGTCACCTCCGCCTTTACACAGATCAACGAAAACCTGCTGCTGGCAGGACGCACACTGGGCGCAGCACCGGGATACGTGTTCCGCCACATCACCCTGCCGCTTATTTCCCGCGGAATTATCATCGGCTGGATGATGATCTTCATCATCGCCTTCCGTGAGCTGGTCACTGCCAGCCTCATTGCTCCGCCCAACACGCTGGTTGTATCCACCTTCATCATGAGTGAATTTGAGCAGGGCAGTGTTTCTATCGGTATGGCCATGGCTGTTATCTGCGTACTTTTTACTACCACCGCGTTGCTGGTCATCAACCGCAGCATCAAGAAATGAGGTAAATTATGAAGCTAATTATTGGCGGCGGCTGTGCCGAGCATGGCCGCAACTGTTTTTATTTTACTAACGGCACCCACAGCGTTATTGTCGACTGCGGCAAAATAGCCGGCAGCGGCGACTGCTACCCCCATTTGACCACGCAGCAAATTCAACAGGCCGATTACCTGCTGCTCACGCATTCACACAACGACCATAGCGGTGCCCTGCCCTGGCTGCTGCAAAACGGCTTTAGCGGCAAGCTAGTAATGACTGCAGCAACGCGCAATCAGCTCCCACCAAGCCTTGCACTCTGTCACAGCATCCTTGTAGACGAGCTTGCAGCCCCCAAGCAATCCCTGCAGCTGGAGCCCTGGCTGAGCCTGACCTGGGGACGCACAGGCCACTGCGCCGGCAGCTGCTGGTATCTGCTTAGCTTCGCAGGCAGGCGTGTGCTCTGTAGCGGCGATTACATCGAAGGCTCCCCCGCCTACGCCGCCGACGCGCTGCGCGGTATAAGTGCTGACCTTGCCGTCATCGACACCGCCTACGCCGGAGGAACGCAGACTGCTGCCGAAATGCGTCAAGGCTTTGCTGCAGGGCTGCAAAGCCTGCAAGCCAAGCGGCCGCTTTTGCTGCTTCCCGTGCCCAAATACGGACGCGGACTGGATATTTTGCTGACGCTACGGCAGGCGCTGCCAGCCATGCCCATATATATAGACGACTGCCTGGCCACGCAGCTTTTGCAGCTGCACAGCCACCGCCACTGGCTGACAGCTAACGCACTACACAACCTGCAGGCACTACAATGGCAAAAGCTGGACTACACCCAGCCTCCCGCAATAGGTGCCTGCCTTTTTTGCGATCCTCAGATCAAGCAGGCCGCAAGCTACCGCCTCATCACCAGCCTCGCAGGCAGGGCCGTTGCCGTTGCCAGCGGTCACCTGGACGCTGGCAGCAACGCAGCTAGGCTTGCCGACAACGGTCTACTGCTGAATATCCCCTATCCTGTGCATGGCACACAGGTGCAGCTGGACTCACTCATCAGTCACAATAACTTTGACCAGATTGTTGCTAATCACAGCGCCCTTCTGCCTAATCCACAGAGCTTGGAATTTTAAAAATTGCAGCAAAAAAGAGCTGTCCGCAGACAGCTCTTTTGGCTTTGCTTGCTTAGAAGTTGAATACGAGGGTGCTGAAGATAGTCTTGTAATCCTTGTTGATTTCTTTGGATTCCAGATCATAGTAATCTACGTTAGCAACAATGTTTTTAGCCAAAGCGTAGTTTACGCCAACCTTGTAGCCCTTAAAGCCCTCTTCCGGATACAGACCGTCCATGGTGTGTGCTACATAGGTGCCTGCACCCTGGTTATAGTACTTACCATAAATGCCCCAGCTGCCAGGCTTAGAGCCTTTAGCACCCTTGTAATCCAAGCTGATTACATAACCATCATCGTCCAGGTCTTTGAAAGTGCCGTTTTCGCTCTTTACAGAATCAACATCGGACTTGAGATATTGCAGACCCAGCTTCAAATCCTTTACCACCGGGAAGGCCACGCCCACTGCCCAAACTGCGTCATCGTTATCAGCAGCATTAACCTTTTTCAGGTTGTCAAACTTATAGTAGCCGACATTGGCATCAACAACACCCAGCTTAGCGCCCAGGTTTGCATATAGCATATTGTTGTCATTTACAGCATTGGCATCAGTTGCCTTACCTGCACCAACAGTCAGCTGCACTTCCTTGCCATAGGAAAGCTGGCCGCCATCAATACGGGTATCATGGATGTTGCCGCCGGCAAAATCGCAGAAGCTGTAACGGCCGGCACGCACCTTGGCGCCTCCCAGCTTACCATCTAAATATGCACGTTGGAAGCGTACGTCGCCTTCATTGCCAACGTTATCAGTAAGAATCTGCTCGTTACGGATTAAGCCGGTGTAGCTCCAATCATCGTTAATCTGGCCGCGTACGGTCAAATCAGTACGCAGACGGGCAAAATAATTGTCACCCTTCTTCTTTTGGTCACCGGTGTAGGAATAGCTCATAGCCTTGATCGTACCGGCAATTTTTACGTTGTCAGCCTTCTTTTCCAGATTAGCAACACGCACGCCCAAATTATCCAGCTCGTCCGCAAATTCTGCAGCCAGCTTGTCAACATTAGCACCCTTGGCCATAGCCTTAGCTACGATCTGAGCCATTTCATAGCGGGTCATCAGCTTATCGCCACCAAATGTGGTGTCGCCGTAGCCTTCGATTACGCCGGCAGCAGCCAGCTTGTTGATGCTGTCATAAGCCCAATGGCCTGCAGGTACATCGCTAAACGGATTTGCAGCATAAGCGCTGGCGGTCACACCCAACGCCATTGCCATTGCCAGTACTAAAGATTTTTTCATTGTGTTTTCCTCCTCAAAATAACAATCTTGAGAGGACAGCTTTACTTATACATCAGCACTGCCGGCGCAGTAGCAGGAGTAGCCTTGTTTCCTCTCACCGCTGTTAGCAGCACCATCGCCCTTTCACTGTCTCTCTAGTGGGGATTGTAACACAATGCTTTTGTCACTTCAAGGCGTCTTGTCCATTTCTTACATACATTTAACTTCTTTACGCGGACTTAATCTGCATTTAACACACAATTTGCTTTAGCACCGCATACGCCTGCTGCCAGCTTAGCAGCGAAGCAGCGTGCAGCGCGGCATATTGCTCCAGCGCCTGCTGCGCATCTGCAACATGCAGAGCGCACAACGACCGTACCCCTGCATAGGGATAGCTGGGATAATACGCCCGCGCTCCCGTGAGCGCCTGCGTCACCGCCTGCGCCAAAGCGTGCTGCCCGTTTTCGCAGCACCACAAATAGCGGGCAAATTCGGCCAATGCTTCCTTGACCGTGCGTGCCTGCAAGGCCTGCGTGCGCCCACCGTACCAATAGCGCAAGGCGTTTTGATAGGCAGCGCTTGTCACGTCACTGCTGCTGGCGTCAAAGCGTGCCAAAATGTGTGCAAAATGCAAGGCGTGTGCATATTCATGCACCATGACGGACTGATAATAGGCGGCGTAATCCCAGCCGCCCTCAGCAGCATCAGCGGCGATTGCAGCAGTGTAAAGCGTTATGCCCCTGCCGGGAGCAAAGCGGCCATGCACCAGCTGCGTGCATTTTAGCTGCTGCAGCTTTTTGCACCAATCGCTGTAGCGCTTGTGCAGAGCAGTGAGGGCGTTGCAGTCCATGCTATGCGCAAGCTCGCCTGCGCGCGTAAGCAGAAGCTGCCCCTCGCGGCGCACAGCGACAGAGTCGTAAAGACCGTAGGAGATAGAGAGGAGGGAGGGAGAGAGGGATATAGAAATGTCGCTAACAGAACTTACTTCAGAAGCAGCCAGCAGAGTACAGAAAAACTTATAAATCTGCTCATTCATGCACCTCAGCCTCATTCCTGCGCATAGCTATATTCCGTAAAACCTCGTCTATACAGTTCTCAAGGTGTTTTTTTATATCCGTTTCCCAAAAACGCAGTACAATCCAGCCGTTATCCCTCAATTCAATGGTATTATCCAAATCACGTTCCACATTACGCTTGATTTTTTCGTGCCAATAACTGACATTTGTATGCACATCACGTGTTTCAAACAGCTTGCCATGCCAAAAATCGCCATCACAAAAAATTGCTATTTTGTACTTGGTCAATACTATATCAGGGTGGCAGTTATATACCTTTAAATTCTTGCGGTAACGGACTCCCCTATGCCACAAGGCTTTGCGCAAGGTCACTTCTATTTTGGTATCCTTACTGCGGATTGATAACATATTCTTATGTCGTTGCTCTTTTGTTAAAGTGTCCATGCAATAGCTACCAGAAAATTATAATATATACTATTATTCATTTTGACACAGAAATTTTATGGATTCATCTCAGTTTCTCGTACATAATCAACAAACTTTTTTACAGTCCAAATTCTATCCTGTTTATCTTTAGGATAAGTCTTTATATACAGCTGAGGTACAACTAAAATAACCTTTTCTTCCTGCATTTCATCCATCTGTGCTGATGAAATTCCCTGTTGCATGGTACAAAGAAATTTATTTCTTCCCCTCAGTCTATCAGCCTCATTTATTACCTGTCTCCATCTATCCTTACATGTTGTTTTAGCAGCAAGACTTATGAGCCTTTGAACAGAAAAGTTAATATCATGATACTTTTCTACCGAAGGAAATAGAAAATCCGGCTTTTTGTTGCCTTCAGTCACGGCTTGAGCTGTATAACTTATATTGTTTCCATCAAATATTGCAGCTAGATGATGTTCCAAACTCTTTCCAGCCCTACTTTTTCTACGATTAAGCACCTTGTTGGCTACCGCTATAAATTCTTCCACATCATCAAAGCCTTTACGTATAAGGTTGCCATACCTAGAATGTTCCAAAGCTCTAAAAAGCTTATATTCCATCTCCGTCCAATCTATAAGCTTTTGATCTGGATTTGAAGTTATATACTTAACATTATCATACAC
>CAVAHH010000072.1:0-2517 GCA_963588395.1 bacterium | reverse complement strand
TGTATATATCTTGCTGTAGCTGACATCACATCAGACGCTGGGAAATCAACATTTAAACAAGTTATGAAATTATAAATTTCCTGTTTTTCTTCTTGTGATAAACTCCTGTTATGTATGCTAATTAAATTATTTGTTTCTGACGGTGCCATATTTACAGCTTCTAAAAACTGATTAATATCGTCATCAGTATTTAAGACATATCCACTATAATCATCTGCAGAATCCATAGACTGAACAAGAACGCATAATGCTCCAGTATATTGTGCTTTTAAAAAAGGAAAACCACGTCCAAAGTTTGTAATACGATATTCATTACGAGTTTTTTCGCCATAATAAATAAATCTAGTATCAGAAGTAAAATCATCCTGCCATTTTATTTTTACCCATCTAGTTTGGTTTTGACCTCTCTCAAAAGGCTTGTCAAACAATATCGGTATCGAGGTCTTTGGTATATATATGCCTGCTTGATGTCCACCAGTTTCGCCAGTATCATTAGCCGTTAAAAACTTACAAAATGAAACTCTCCCACTATTGACGGCATCTATTGCTGATAATACTAAAGAACTCATTATTTATCCTCCAAATCCTGTTTGTTTTTATGCTCTAATTCCTTAATCTTTGCAACAATCAATTTTGCTACATTAGCCATTAACGGTACTACAACAGAATTGCCAAACTGCCTGTAAGCCTGGGTATCCGATACCGGGATCACAAAGCTGTCAGGAAATCCCTGCAATCTAGCACATTCCCTAGGAGTAAGCTTGCGGGGATTTTTCCCTTCCTGCTCAATCAAAACCTCCGAACCATCCTTATAATAGCGTGCACTGAGCGTCCTCGAAACACCATCCAAGGGAGCTATTCCATAACCGAATCCATTGCCAGCAGCTTTATGTTTGGCAGCATAATTTTGCAAATATAACCACAGCTTATCCGATAAAGTATACTTTATATCTACATCCTTTTCTAATATGTCTGCTATAACTGGTTTAGGAAACTTAGGAGTAATCTCAAACTCAAAATCAAAGTAATTGCCAAATCTCTTTCTATCAAAGCCGACAATTATGATACGCTCTCTATGCTGCGGCACAAAGCTTTGACCGTCAATCACCTTGTAAAAGACCTCATAATCTAATTCGTTTAATGATTCTACTATTACCTTAAAAGTTCTACCACGATCATGACTGCACAAATTCTTGACGTTCTCCAACATAAAAGCTTTGGGTCTCTTAGCCTGCAGAATACGGCAAACATCAAAAAACAACGTTCCCTGTGTTTTATCAGCAAAGCCCGTTGCTCTGCCAAGACTGTTTTTCTTCGACACACCTGCGATAGAAAAGGGCTGACATGGAAAACCTGCCACCAAAATATCATGATCAGGTATATCTTCAGCATTTACCTTTGTAATATCTCCCTCAGGCATATCGCCAAAATTCGCCATGTACGTCTGCTGGCTAAATTTATTCCACTCATTAGAATAAACGCACTCGCCGCCAGCTTCGTCAAAAGCTAGTCTCATACCACCTATACCAGCAAACAAATCAATAAAAGTAAACTCTTTCTTATGTTTTGTTTTACTTCGTTGACTAAGCATGGCATACAATATGGTAGTAATTGAGTCTTGGACTGTCATCCCCGATGTTTTAGCATATTGGCTAACTACTTCATATTGTTCATCTGATAATCTTAAATGTACTTGCTTCATTTTTCTTCTTCCTCTGGGAATATTTTTGTACCTATTTTATCCCATTTTATCATAATGAACAAATTTTCTCAAGTAATGTTTGGATTTTTGTGACACTAAAGAGATTAAGGTTCAGGATAATAATGCAATACTAAAGTGCTACTTAAGCATATCATCAAAGTAACCTTTCTGTTTCCCCTGCCTAGCATCAATTAAGCTAATCAGCGCATGTCTGTCCAATAAACAATTCCGCATCTCACAGCTGGTTTCTGGTAATAAAGCACACGCATGACAGGCGGCATAATTTAATGAATCATAACCCTGTCCTTTAGAATCCATGCAGATAGGATCAGAAGAACACCAACTTGCATCCTGCAACATTCTTTTAAAAATATCTGTAATATATTCAGGATATGCATTTCTCACTAATCCGCCAAGACTACCATCAGAATCAGCAGCTGCTGTATAAAGTAAAATTCCTGCCATATCCTTGTCCGAACCTGGGTAAGTACTGTAAATTCTTTCCTTAATCGAAGCTCCGGAATAACCACATTCCATAGTCATCTGTCTGATTAATAGATGGGCAAGTGTGTGCAACAGCACATACCTTGCCGAAAAATTGTCGCATTTGACAATGCTTTTACCTAATCTTTTTTTCATATCATTATAGTAAGACTCATTTTCTTTTTCCCAGCATTGCAAACTTTCTTCGTTAAGCCTAATAAAAATACCTTCTCCCAACAGCTCTACTGCTGGCAGCCAATCAAGCCTTTCCTGGCTTAAAGGAACACAATCTTCTAAATTATAGCCATCATAATCCCTTTGCTCTTCTGCAC
>CAVAHH010000071.1:0-8234 GCA_963588395.1 bacterium | reverse complement strand
AAGCCCATATTTCTAAAACTGTCTTTTCTAAAATCAGAAGCATGAAGACTACTAAGTATAAACCTGGCAAGAACACCGTTATCTGCTTATGCCTGGCCCTGGAGTTAAATGGTAGTGAAACATCAGACATGCTAGGCATTATAGGCTACTCCTTATCTAATGCTATCGTCGCCGATAAAATTGTCAGTTACTGCATCAGCAAAGAGTATTACGATGTTTATGAAATTGAAAACCTCATCCTGGAAAAAACAGGCGCTCCTTATCTGTACTCCTGATAAAGCATGCTTACACCAATAGATCACCTGCAATGCACAAAACCCCTGACTATTACAGCTTCTCATGGTAATAGTCAGGGGTTTAATATTTAGCCTGAAAGCTGCCCCTCTCAAATATGAAAACTTTTTATATTATACAATGATTTTATTAGTTATGCAGCTTTACATTTATGGCGTATACTATGAGTATAGTTGCGTATTTTGTTAACCAATTGTGGTTCACGCGCACTATGGTTGTTTTGATAAAAATATACGAATGGAGGGGCTCAATATGCAGACAAAATTTGGTCAGCTTTTTGACCAAGCAGAATTAACAGAACTTAGAAAAAAATTCAAGTATGTTGACGCAGAATACAGCGGTAAGCGACGTATTTTCTGTGACAACGCGGGTGGCTCCCTGCGCCTGATTGACGCAGAGGAACGTTACCATGCCATTGATTTGCATCCGGATGCTTCCGAGCATCTGAACAAGCTCGCACTGGAGCTTTTGGACATTGAAAACAAGGGACGTGAGGATATCCGCACTCTCTTTAATATTAAGAAGGGCGTGTTTGCCACAGGCTACACTGCCTCCCAGCTGATGATGTACGCTGTACGCGTGATGAGCGAAAACGCCAAGGGCACCAACTGCGTCACCACCTGTCTGGAGCATCCGTCCTCCTTTGACGCTATGACCATGTACGCCGAAAAATACGGCCGCGAGCTGCGCGTTGCTCAGGCTAACCCTGCAACCGGCGGTATTGACACCGACGAAATTCTTTCCTTAGTAGACGAAAACACTGCCATCTTAAGCGTAATGGCGGCTTCTAATATCTCCGGCCATGTGATGGACGTTGCTACCATCGCCAAAAGGGCAAGAGCCATCAACCCAGATATCATCATCGTCTGCGATGCTGTACAGCACGCCCCCCACGGTGCGCTGAATCCCGAGGAGGACGGCATCGACGTGATGAACTTTGCTCCTTATAAATTCTTTGGTCTGCGCGGCTTCGCGCTGATGTATTTATCCGAACGCGTCAAGGACTTTGCGCATCACCGTCTCTTGGGCAGCCCCAGCGACAATTGGGAAATCGGCAGTCCGGGAACCGCTATGTTTGCTGCTATGAGCGCCATTGTTGATTACGTGTGCGCCATCGGTAGCAAAACCGCAGCCACAGGTGCCGGCCGCCGCGAGCTTTTCGTAAACGGCATGGACCGCATCGCCGCTCATGAGCGCGCCCTGCTGGAGCTGATGCTTGAAGGCACGGACGAAGCCAAGGGTCTGCGCCACATCGAGGGCATCACCGTGAAGATGGATGACCCCGACCTCAACCAGCGCGATTTGATCATCGGCGTTGAATTTGCCAACATGGACGCTGTCAAAGCCCGCGAGGAGCTGGAGGAGCGCGGCGTTGTTGCCTTCGAACGCATGGCAAACAGCATCTACTCCGCCCGTATGCTCGAACAGTTTGATTCCCCGGGCGTAGTGCGCATGTCACCGCTGCACGTCAACACCCCGGAGGAAATCACAACCTTCCTCAAGGTTTGTGCCCAGGTAGCTGCTCTTTAAGCAGCCGTAATAGCTTTAAGCTGTTTTCTACAGTTTTCTACTGATGTAAATTATCGTTAAAGCAGCCTAAAGTCCGCCACTATGCTAAACAAATACGTCTGGGAGATATGGCGACGACTCATCGCAAGCGATATTAGCACGTCCAACAGTTTCCCGCTTCGCAAGCTCGCGCCAAACTGGGACTTTGCGTCGCGTATAAACAAATACTCCTAAAAGCCATGCCCAAGCATATGGCGTATTATCGGCTGCCTCTAGAAGGAGCAATAAAAATGAAATATAAACTAGGCCTCGGCTCGCAAATATTAATCGGCATCGTTGTCGGTTTGCTAATCGGTTTTCTTTCCCCGTCCTTAACCAACACGCTTTCTCCATTGGGTAACGTCTTCTTGCGTATGCTCAAAATGCTCATCGTACCGCTGGTGTTCTTCAGCATTATCAGCGGCATCTGCAAGATGGGCGACGTTAAGCAGCTTGTCACCGTCGGTCTGCGCTTTGTGCTCTACATCCTGGTAACAAGCGGCATCGCTGCCGCCTTTGGTGCCCTCTGCGGCATCTTCAGCGGCGTAGGCACAGGCACCACCGAATTTTTGGCTGATGCCTCTAAGGTTAAGACTGTATCCTACAGCTTTATCGATAACGTAGTTTCCTGGTTCCCCGAAAACATCGTCAGCGCGATGGTGAAGCAGGATATGCTGCAGATTATCGTTTTTGCCATCTTCATCGGCTGCGCCCTGCTCACCCTGGGCAAGGAGGTTGATATCCTGGTAAAAGGCTTTGACCAATGCAGCAAGCTGATGCTCAAGATTACCGACTTCGTTATGGCCTTTTCCCCTATCGGTATTGCTTCGCTGATGGCTAAATTAGTCAACAGCATCTCGGGTGCCACGGTCAAGGACGTAATTACCTTCATCATTATGGATTACGTTACAGCCATCATCGTGCTGGTCGTTATGTATCCGCTGCTTTTAAAGCTTTTGGCCAACCTGTCGCCGCTCACCTTCTTCAAGAAGATTACCGAGCCGATGCTGGTTGCCGTTACCACCACGTCCTCGGCTGCCACGCTGCCTGTATCCCTAAAGACCGCAGGCTCCAAGCTTGGCATCCCCGAAAACGTTTACGGCTTTACGCTTCCATTAGGCAACACCTGCGGCATGAACGGCTTTGCTATCTTCATCGGTCTGTGCTGCATCTTCTGCTCCCATGTTTACGGCGTGGAAATTACATTCTCCAAGCTGGCGCTGTACGTATTTTTAGGCATCATCCTTTCGGTTGGTGCTGCCGGCGTCAAGGGTGCAGGTATTGTCATGAGCACCGTGCTTTTGGAGGCAATCGGTATGCCGCTCACGGTTATCCCCATCTTCGCCGCTATCTGGCCGGCAATTGACCCGCCCCACACCCTTTTGAACAACGTCAGCGATATCGTTGGCACTTCCATCATCGCCAAACGCCTGGGCCTTATGGACGAAAAGGTGTACAACAGCGAGGATTAATTTTCTAAGTCCCCAACATAACCTTTATACGAAGGTTTATTCCCCTATACAACGCAAAACCCTGTCTGCCGCAGCTTCTCCCTGCAGCAGGCAGGGTTTTGTTTTTGTGTTACATCGTAACTGTAGGACGCAAATCATCCAGCGTAAAATTAAAGAGCTTATCATAATTACGCCTGATAGCCACCTGCGCTGTCAAATCATGCAGGTTATAAACAACAGACCATTGGGTCATGCTGGTTGCCGCCTCTGTTTCAGGCTGGCTGACAAGCGCCAGTAACGCCATAGCTTCATTGTGCGTCAGAATATTTTTCTTAAACTTCATGGCCGCATCCAGCACGGCGAAGCGATCATAAGCATGTCCCAGGCCGTGCATCTTGGGCGCAAGGTAGTAGTTGGCAACATAGTTGGCCTCCACCACCGTCATATCATCAATCGTATATTCCAGCACTACGTTTTTGCCACTTATATCACTAAGCAGAAAATGAAAATTAGCGTTATCCATCGAGGACTGCATATCATAGTTTTCCAGCAGCTTCAGTGCTTCCTCAACGCTTGCCGCCTTGTCTAACATCAGCCGCAGGGCCGCCGTAGTCGTGAGCTTCTGCTTGCCTGTGTTTTGACGCGTCGGCTTGCCATCAAGCTTTAATACGCTTACGGCAAAGCCCTTTTCATTCACTCCGTCCATAACCAGGTAAGGTAGCGCCACCGCAGCCGATATATCAGTTTTCTTATCGCTGAGGCTGCCGATATCATAGCCAATCCAGCCTGCATCAGCCATCCCGATAGAACGGTAGCCGTTCTTAGGCGCAGTGCGGACAAGCACCGCCGTCATCTTCATCTTGTAATCAAAATTGCGTCCGTAGATCACCCTGCCTGCTTCCGTACGTCCGGCAAAGGCACTGCAGCCTGCGTCAATAACGCCCTTAGCAGGCATATTGCCTCCCAGCAGCTCACGTCCCGCGAAGGCCAGCATGCTGTCTACCGTCCCCACGTCCGCCTTAAGCAGCTCATCCAGCTTATAATCCGCCGTATAATCCATAGTATAAAAGCGTCCATGGTCAATATCTCTGATGCTGGCGATAGAGGCCTTTTGCGCTTTATCGTTAACATAGGCAGCAGGATTTTGGGCCAGCACACCGCCAACAGGACACATCACCAATAAAGTTAAAAGCAACAAGCCTAGTCTTTTCATGCTAATCTCTCCTTATCATCTAAAAATTTAAAAGCTATACGTCATGCCTGCATACCACCCGGATAATTTATAAAGACCTACGCCATCGTCATTGTTTATTTTTAAATCTAATACGCGATAGCCTGCGTTTACCTTAAAATTCTCCAGCGGTCTGTAATCAATGCCTGCATCAAAATCATAAAGATGCCCGCGTCCTCCCAGCGGCAGACCCGAAAGCTCCGTATAAAGTACGCTTCTTCCACCGGCATCAAGGCTGTGCCTGCCACCCAAGCCAATTGCAGGTGCGAGCTGGTTCAGCTGCTTGGCATAATGGACGTCATAAGCACCCAGACCCCTGCTATCTAACCCTGCTGCAAATCTGTAATAGCGCAGTCCTGCCAGCCAGTACCAGCTGCCGCCCGCATTAGCTTCTATATCCTTGTGCCAGCTGGCGGCAGCATAATCCAAATTAAGCCTGCTGCGCAGCTGCACCGGCATGCTTGCCTGTTGCAGTGGTACATAATGCACTGCCTGTCCGTTTTCACGGATGCGGATATAATCTGCTGTCCAAGCCTGCCAGCTGAGGCGGTATTCCGGCACAGACGCGTTTTTTATACCCAGCGTATCACGGAAATTGCTGTATTTGGGCGGCACAATGCCCTTGGAGGTAAATTTTAATTGGGGTGCATAATAGCGTAGCTCCAGCTGCACATCGCTTTCTGCGGCCAAGGCACTGGCTACACTGCCCAGCATAATGGCTACAAGCAGCAAAATTTTTCTAACCACGGCTATCCCTCCCTTTGCTTTTATTTTAACAAAAAAAGGCTATGTCCGCTACCTTGACGCTTATGAGCTTTACTTCAGCAGATTCATAGTAATTATTTATATACGCCGTGTTTAACAGGAGTTTTGTTAATCTAATTATTATGCAAAATTTATGCTTATACATTATTATTTAAGTATAGCTTTCGGTAAAGCTATATGTGATTTTTTTGTTACAAGGCTTTTGGCGCACACAGCAAAAGGGCAGGTACACAACATACCTGCCCTTGTATCAGCTAAGCTATTAAATTAACCCTCGTATCCGTGCGGATGAGCCTGGTGCCATTTCCAGGCACTGCCAACGATTTCGTCCACATTGCTGTGCTGTGGCTGCCATCCCAGCTCCTCGCGTATTTTAGCCGAGGAAGCAATAAGCACCGCAGGGTCGCCTGCGCGGCGCTCCTGCTCCACTACGGCAAAATCCACACCAGTGACGCGCTTGGCACTGTCAATCATCTGGCGCACGCTAAAGCCGTTTTCGCTGCCCAGGTTATACATGCGGCTGGCTCCGCCCCGCATCAGGTGCTCCAGCGCCAGCACGTGCGCCCTCGCCAGGTCGCACACATGCACATAGTCACGTACGCAGGTGCCGTCGGCAGTGGGATAATCGGTGCCAAAGATGGACACCTGTCTGCGCACGCCCTGCGCTGTTTTCAAAATCAATGGCAGCAAATGGCTTTCGGGGCTGTGGTCCTCGCCGATATCATGCGCAAGCGAAGCACCTGCGGCATTAAAATAACGCAGTGCCACATAGCGCATATCATAGGCATAGTCATAATCCGCCAGCATGCCCTCTATCGCCAGCTTGGTGCGGCCGTAGACATTGGTCGGCTGCAGCCTGCTATCTTCCGTTATAGGCACGCTTTCAGGCTCGCCATAAACTGCCGCCGTAGACGAAAACACCATCCTGTCCACGCCTGCGCCGCGCATTGCCTCCAATAGATGCAGACTGCCCTCGACATTATTAAAATAATACTTGGCAGGGTCGCTCATCGATTCGGCCACCAGACTGCTGGCAGCAAAGTGCATAACGGCATCAATCTCAAACTGCTCCATAATATGCTTGGCAAAGCGCACGTCGTGGATATCGCCCTCCACCAGCTGCACCTCATCGGGCACAGCAGCAGCGTGTCCTGTCGAAAAATTATCATAGACAATGGGCTTGTAACCACACCTTTGCAGCTCCTCCACCACATGAGAGCCAATGTAGCCTGCGCCACCTGTCACTAAAACATTAAACTTATTCATTTTGCCTCCTTGGCAACAATACCCTCTAAATAGGCCAGGAACTTGTCACGCAGGTCCGGACGCTTCAGCGCCATCTCTACGGTTGCCTCCAAAAAGCCCTGCTTATCGCCCACGTCATAGCGGCGTCCTTCAAAATCATAGGCATACATAGTCTGCTGTTTTGCCAGCACCTTCAATGCGTCCGTCAGCTGGATCTCGTTGCCACGACCAGGAGGTGTCTGCTCTAAAATATCAAAAATCTCAGGCGTAATCACATAACGCCCCAGCACGGCCAGGCGCGACGGTGCTGCGTCTACAGCAGGCTTTTCCACCATGTCATGCACCTTAAAAGTGCGCGCTGCTGCTGTAGGCTCGCTGGCTACGATGCCATAGGATGATACCTTTTCCTGCGGCACCTCCTGCACGCCCAAAACGCTGGCGCCGGTCTTGTCATAAACATCAATCAGCTGCTTAAGCGCAGGCACGGTGCTGTCGACAACGTCATCACCCAAAAGCACGGCAAAGGGCTCATCCCCGATAAAATGCTTGGCGCACAAAATCGCGTGTCCCAGTCCGCGCGGCTCCTTTTGACGGATGTAGTGGATGCGCACGTCCGAAATTTTGCGCACCAGCTCCAGCTCCTTGGTTTTGCCACTGGTTTCCAGGTTTAGCTCCAGCTCGATGCTGCGGTCAAAATGATCCTCAATAGCACGCTTGCTGCGGCCCGTGATAATCAAAATATCCTCAATGCCCGCTGCCAGCGCCTCCTCCACAATATATTGAATAGTAGGCTTATCTACAATCGGCAGCATCTCCTTAGGCGTAGCCTTAGTTGCAGGCAAAAAACGTGTTCCCAGTCCTGCTGCCGGAATAACTGCCTTACGTACAGGTTTAAACATCCTCTTCATCTCCTCCATTACGCTTCCTCACCGCCGATAAGAGCCAAAAGCTCTGCCGTTTTATCTGCCAAAAGCTCCTTATCACCCTTGGTTTCCACATTCAGTCGCATCACAGGCTCGGTGTTGGACACGCGCACGTTAAAACGCCATTTATCATAGGCGACGCTCAAGCCGTCCAGCTTATCCTGCTCACCGTCGGCATATTTTTCGCCCAGCTTTGCCAATACGGCCGCCGAATCGGCCACCTTGCGGTTGATTTCGCCGCTGCAGGGGAACATTTTTACACGCTCACCCACCAGCTCGCTCAGCTTTTTGCCGCTGCGGCACATCAGCTCCGTCACCAAAAGCCAGGGAATCATACCGCTGTCACAGCACGAAAAATCGCGGAAATAGTGATGGGCGCTCATCTCGCCGCCATATAACACGTCGTTGTTACGCATGCATTCCTTCATAAAGGCATGGCCGCTCTTGCAGCGCACGGGCACGCCGCCGTCACGCTCAAGGATGGCTTCGGTATTCCAGGTCAGACGCGGGTCGAACATAATCTTGGCGCCCGGCTCCTTGTGCAAAAACACCTCTGCCAACAGACCCACAATATAATAGCCCTCGATAAAATCGGCCTCTTCATCAAACAAAAAGCAACGGTCAAAATCGCCATCCCAGGCAATACCTAAATCGGCACCGCTTTCACGCACCACCTTGGCCGTGGCCTCACGGTTGGGCAAAAGCAACGGGTTGGGCACGCCGTTAGGAAAGCTGCCGTCAGGAGCTTCGTTGAGCGTGATGAACTCAAAGGGCAGG
>CAVAHH010000070.1:0-8366 GCA_963588395.1 bacterium | reverse complement strand
GGTCTCCGTCAGGAGCTTGACGACGTTCATCCGGACGCGGCTGATATCTGTGATCTCCACCAGGAGCCGGGCGGCGTTCATCCGGACGCGGCTGATATCTGCGGTCTCCGTCAGGAGCTTGACGACGTTCATCCGGACGCGGCTGATACCTGCGGTCTCCGTCAGGAGCTTGACGACGTTCATCCGGACGCGGCTGATATCTGTGATCATCGCGGTGAGGCACGGGTGCACCACCACGCTCCGGCGGCGGTGCAGGACGATAGTCTTGACGTGGTGGTGGAGCTGGCTGATACCCCGGACGCGGAGGTGCCGGCGGTGGCGGAGTCGGTCTTCTGTACGGTGGCGGTGGTGGCGGATCTGGCTTTTTTTCCCTGCCAAGTATGCTGTCTCTTATGCGGCTCCAGGCAGATAGTTGCTCAACCTGCGGAGCGGCGCTGTTGATGAAAGCACCTGGCTGTGCAGCCTGCGCAGTGTTTACAGCTGCGTTCCAGCTGATGGCCATGCAGGCGACAGCTGCGGCAACTGCGGCAAATTTTTTCATAACATATACCCCCTTTGACAAAATCTTACTCTCTTATTTATTGCATTTTGGCACAAATATATGACAGAATTATGTTTTTTGCAGTATTTCTTTTTTGTAATTATCTTATTTTCGATAAAGGCAAAATAAGCTGCTGCACCACAATCCACCTAATACCCAAAGCAGGAACTATAAGGATAGTGCAAAATGCAGCAGCTAAATTTTGTTACTTATTATTTGGGATAGTTGCTATTGGAATTTTCCTTAAGCAGAACGTCATGGGCACCGCCCTCAACCAGGCTGGTTGCGGATACCAATGTCAGCTTAGCCTTTTGCTGCAGCTCACGAATATTGAGCGCGCCGCAGTTGCACATAGTAGAACGAACCTTAGCCAAGGTCAGGGTTACGTTATCCTTCAAACTGCCTGCATAAGGAACATAGGAATCAACACCTTCTTCAAAGGACAGCTTAGCTGCGCCACCCATATCATAGCGCTGCCAGTTGCGTGCACGGCTGGAGCCTTCGCCCCAATACTCTTTCATATAAGTACCATTAATATTAACCTTGTTGGTCGGGCTTTCATCGAAGCGAGCAAAATAACGGCCCAGCATCATAAAGTCTGCACCCATTGCCAGCGCCAAGGTCATATGGTAATCATACACAATGCCGCCGTCGGAGCAAACAGGAATATATACGCCGGTTTCCTCGTAATATTTATCACGCTCTCTGCAAACATCAATCAAAGCAGTTGCCTGGCCACGGCCAATGCCCTTTTGCTCACGGGTAATGCAGATAGAACCGCCGCCAATACCAACCTTGATAAAGTCGGCACCAGCCTCGGCCAGGAAGCGGAAGCCTTCGGCATCAACTACGTTACCTGCACCAACCTTAACACTGTCACCATAATGCTCGCGGATCCAGTCCAAGGTAAGCTTTTGCCAAGCGCTGTAGCCCTCAGAGGAATCGATGCACAATACGTCTACGCCTGCGTCAATCAAAGCGGGTACGCGCTCTGCGTAATCGCGGGTATTGATGCCAGCGCCTACGATATGACGCTTTTTGCTGTCCAGCAGCTCCAGCGGATATTCCTTATGAGTTGCATAGTCCTTGCGGAATACCATGTACAGCATACGACCTTCGTCGTCAACGATAGGCAGAGTATTGAGCTTCTTTTCCCAGATAATATCGTTGGCCTGCTGCAGGGTGGTTTCCTTGGGAGCATAAACCATTTTATCGATAGGTGTCATAAAGTCGCGCACCTTGGTGTCCAAGGACATACGGCTGGGACGATAGTCACGGCTGGTAACAATGCCTTCAAGCTTGCCGTTAGCAGTACCATCGCTGGTAACAGCTACGGTGGAATGACCGGTACGCTCCTTCAATGCCAGGATATCTGCCAGCGTGCTGTCGGGGCGGATGTTGGAATCACTGCTGACAAAGCCTGCACGATAGCCTTTAACGCGTGCAACCATAGCAGCCTCATCCTCTACGGATTGAGAACCATAGATGAAAGAAATGCCGCCTTCCTTAGACAGTGCAACAGCCAGCTTTTCGCCGGAAACAGCCTGCATGATAGCAGAAACCATCGGAATGTTCATGGTAATTGCCGGCTCTTCGCCTTTTTTGAATTTAACCAGCGGCGTACGCAGATCAACGTTAGTAGGAATGCATTTTTCAGAGGAATAACCGGGAACTAACAGATACTCACTAAATGTGTGAGCGGGTTCATCATAATAAAAAGCCATTCTTTCATCATCCTTTTCTCTAAAATTTTTCTAAAATAATCGCCGCGTCTTGCATCGTGCGCCTAAAAATAACTGTACAGCAGCTATCTCTTATCCGCGGCTTTAAATGTATTTGTACTATTTTACCTCTTAAGAGCGCGCCATGCAATATCTTTTCTGCAAAAAGCACCCTCAAAATTAATTTTTTCTACGGCAGCATAAGCTCTGTCACGCGCAGCCTTGATATTGCCATCTACAGCAGTCACACCCAGGACGCGTCCGCCATTGGTCAAAATCTTGCCATCAGCAGCCTTAGTGCCCGCATGGAACACAACAACGTCCTTATCTGCCTCTGCTTCAGCAAGACCGGTAATTTCCTTGCCCTTAGCGTAGCTTTCGGGATAACCGCCGGATGCCATAACAACGCACACTGCGGCCTTATCATACCAGCCAAAATCAACCTTATCCAGCGTACCTGTCGCACAGGCCAGCATAATCTCTGCCAAGTCGCCATCTAACAACGGCAGTACTACCTGGGTTTCTGGATCGCCAAAGCGGCAGTTGAATTCTACAACCTTTACGCTGTCACCCTTAATCATCAACCCGGCATACAAGCAGCCCTGATACGGCATGCCCTCCTGTGCCATAGCCGCAATCACAGGCTTCAAAATACGTTCTGTTGCCTTCAGGCGCAGCACATCCGTCATTACCGGTGCAGGTGCATATGTTCCCATGCCGCCGGTATTAGGACCCTCGTCGCCATCAAAGACACGCTTATGATCCTGGGATGCAATCATCGGTACAATGGTCTTGCCATCAGTAAAAGCCAACAGCGAAGCCTCTTCGCCTTCCATGTATTCTTCCAGCACCAAGCGGGCGCCGGCATTGCCAAATTTGTGATCTGCCATCATCTCATCAATAGCGGCCAGGGCTTCTTCCTTAGTCATAGCTACAACAACGCCCTTGCCTGCAGCCAGGCCATCGGCCTTGACTACGATGGGCGCGCCCTTTTCTTCTACGTAAGCCTTGGCAGTAGCAATATCCTCGCAGATTTTGAAGAAGGCTGTAGGAATGCCATACTTGGCCATAATCTCCTTAGAAAAGGCCTTAGAGCCTTCCAGCTGCGCTGCCGCCTTAGACGGGCCGAACACAGGCAGCCCGCGACGTTTGCACACGTCGGCCAAACCTGCAACCAAAGGAGCCTCTGGTCCTACGACCACCAGGTCAATGCTCTTTTCTTCAGCGTAATCTGCTACGCCCTCCAAATCATCCACATTTAGCGAAATACATTCGCATTTGGGCAAAAGCGCCATGCCCGGGTTGCCAGGTGCGGCAAAAAGCTTTTCTACCTTAGGGCTTTGCACCAGCTTCCACGCCAAGGCGTGCTCACGGCCGCCGCCACCGATTAAAAGTATATTCATAAGATGTACCTCGTCTAATCTATCGCTAATTACTCTGCCAGCTGCTTTTTCAGATATTCGCTAATCATAGCGTCATATTCTGCTGTATGGGTAAACGCCTCCAGCGCCAGCTCCTTGCGTGTACGTGCGTCAATATCGCCATCCTTAGCCAGCATCTCCATCAGGCCTGCATAACGGCTGGGATAGGTAACAATAACAACATCCTTAAAGTTTTTAGCGCTGGCACGCACCATTGCAGGGCCGCCGATATCAATATTTTCAATAGCTTCAGCCTCGGTAACACCAGGCTTTGCCACAGTCTCACGGAAGGGATACAGATTAACAACAACCAGGTCGATAGGAGTGATGTCGTGCTCCTTCAAAGCCTGCATATGCTCCGGGTTGCTGCGTACTGCCAAAATTGCACCATGAATCTTAGGATTCAGGGTTTTTACACGGCCATCCATAATTTCCGGGAAGCCGGTAACATCGCTCACGTAGGTTACAGGAATACCTGCTTCCTTAATTGCCTTCATCGTGCCACCGGTGGAAATAATTTCTACACCGTTGTCGCTCAAAAATTTTGCCAGCTCTACAATGCCGGTTTTATCGCTAACGCTTAATAATGCTCTCTTTATCTTCATTAGTTTACCTCTTTCCTGCTAGCACCGTCAGTCGCGGTTAACCTTTACCTTGCGGCCAGCTATTTCCAATTTGCCCTCAGCCCACAGCTTCAAAGCCTCCGGCATCGCGATATGCTCCTGCACCAGGATGCGCTCTGCCAACGTGTCCTCGGTATCATCATCCAGCACAGGCACAACCTTTTGTAAAATAATGGGACCGCTGTCTGTGCCTGCATCTACAAAATGCACTGTACAGCCGCTAAACTTAACGCCGTAGTCAACAGCCTGCTTTTGGCCGTGCAGACCAGGAAAGCTAGGCAGAAGCGCAGGATGAATATTAATAATCTTGTGCTGCCATTTATTGACAAAAGCCGCGCTCAAGATACGCATAAAGCCTGCCAGGACTACCAGCTCACAGCCTGCGGCAGCCAGCTGTGCATCTATTTTTGCTTCAAATTCTTCCTTGGAGGCGCACGCCTTACGCTCTACGGCCACAGCCGTAATGCCGGCCTTACGTGCACGCTCTAAGGCCGGAGCATCGCCCTTGTCACTGATTACTACTGCGATTTCCAGCGGCAGGTAACCATCAGCAATGCGGTCCATAACAGCCTGCAGATTACTGCCTCTGCCGCTGACCAATACGCCAATCTTATGCACCGAAAACGCCGCCTTTCATCACCGTCTGCTTGCTACCGGGCACGATTTTGCCCAGCTCGTAAAACTCCTCGCCGCACTCAGCCAGATGCGCACGTACTGCGTCAGCCTCTTCAGGCGCAACCACCAGCACCATGCCTACACCCATATTAAAGGTGCGGTACATTTCCTTCCAGGGCACATTGCCCCATTCCTGCAGCTTTTTGAAGACAACAGGAATCTCCCAGGCCTCTGCGTTAACCTCGGCATCGCAATCAGCAGGCAGAATGCGGGGAATATTATCATAAAAACCGCCGCCGGTGATGTGTACCATGCCGTGCAGATTAAATTTTTCGATCAGCGGCAGACAGGTTTTGGGATACAGACGGGTAGGAGTCAAAAGCTTTTCACCCAGGCTGCAGCCAAATTCGGGGATTTGGGTGTTCATATCATAGCCCATGGCCTCAAAGCAGATTTTACGCACCAAAGAGAAGCCGTTGGAATGTACACCGCTAGACGGTAGGCCTAACAGCACGTCCCCGGCTGCCACCTTGTCACCTGTAATCATTTTGCTCTTATCAACTACGCCTACGCAAAAGCCTGCGATATCGTATTCACCCTTGGCATAAAAGCCTGCCATTTCGGCAGTTTCGCCGCCGATGAGTGCGCAACCGCTTTCCTTGCAGGCGTTGGCTACACCCTTAACGATGTTAGCCACCTTTTGCGAATCCACCTTATCTACTGCGATGTAATCAAGGAAGAACAAAGGCTCCGCACCCTGCACCAGGATATCGTTAACGCACATCGCTACGGCATCCTGGCCGATAGTGTCGTGCTTATCTGCCATAAAAGCCAGCTTCAGCTTCGTGCCGACGCCATCAGTACCGCTTACCAAAACAGGCTCCTTATACTTGGCAGTGTTTAAAGCGAACAAGCCGCCAAAGCCGCCCAAATCGCCGATAACCTCGGGACGGTAGCTAGCGCGTACACTATCCTTCATCAGTTCTACAGCCTTGTTGCCGGCATCAATATCCACACCGGCGTCAGCATAGGTAAGTTGTTTCTTTTCTTCGCTCATGTGCCTTCCTCCTATTATTCAATAATGCTTTCAGGTTCTTCTTTTATTACAGCGTCAGCCTTATCCGGGTAATCCGCGCTAAAGCAGGCACAGCACAGGCCGTCCGGGTCGATCTTATTAATAGCGCGCTTCATGCCATCCATAGAAATATAATGCAGGCTGTCCGCACCGATATAACGGCAGATCTCGTCCTCTGTGCAGCGTGCGGCAATCAGCTCCTTACGCTCAGAGGTATCAATACCATAATAGCAGCTGTCGGTTACCGGAGGCGAGGAAATGCACACATGCACCTCGCGTGCTCCTGCCTCCTTCAGCAGCTTGACGATTTTGCCGCTCGTAGTGCCGCGTACAATGGAATCATCTACCATAACCACCGATTTACCTGCGACAACGCTGCGCACAGGGTTCAGCTTTAAGCGTACAGCGTTGGCGCGCTGCTTTTGCGTAGGCTGGATAAAGGTGCGGCCGACATAGCGGTTTTTGGTGAGACCTTCCATAAAGGGAATGCCTGCCTCCAGCGCATAGCCGACTGCGGCAGGAGTGCCGCTGTCAGGAACAGAGATAACTATATCAGGATGAATATCCATCGTTTCCTTGGCCAGCTCACGCCCCATCTGGATGCGGGCGTCATATACGGACTGCTTATCAATCACACTATCATTGCGTGCAAAATAAACATATTCAAAAATACAGTGGGCAGTTTTTTCGGGCAGATTTTCGGCCCACATAATACTGCGGGGTTCGGCGTTATCGCTATCGATAACTATCATTTCGCCTGGTTTGATATCACGCACCAGCTCCGCACCTACAAGGTCAAAGGCACAGGACTCAGAGGCTACGCACCAGCCGTTTTCCATCTTGCCAAGCACCAGGGGACGGAAGCCGTAGGGATCACGGACAGCGATAATCTTGTTGTCCGTCATAATCAAAAGGCCATAGGCACCCTTAATCTGCTTAACAGCCTCGGCGACACGTTCTTCAATGGTTTTGCGGGCGCTGTAGGCAATCAGCGTCAGCACTACCTCGGTATCAATCGTCGTGTTAAAAACCGCGCCCTCCTTGGCAAGGTTAGCACGCAGTTGACCTGCGTTGGTCAAGTTACCATTGTGGCTCAGCGCCAGATTGCCACCGTCAAAATAAACCTTCAGCGGCTGGATATTATACGGCATGCTGGCACCTGTTGTCGAATAGCGCACATGACCGATAGCGGCATAGCCCTGCAAATCGCCGACGCCATCCTTGTAAACATCGGCAACCAGGCCCATGCCTTTTTTTATCTTCATACGCTGGCCATCAGTAACCACAATACCCGTGCTTTCCTGGCCACGGTGCTGCAGCGCGTACAGCCCCCAATAGGTATTAAGCGCTACGTCCTCCGTATGACTGAAGATACCGAACACGCCACATTCCTCGTGTAGCTTATCTTCACTAAAATTTTGCTCCTCAAAAACTTGCTCCACTGTATTTCTCCTTCAACAAATTGTTATCAATGAATAGTTAGCAGCAAATAGCTTTACCCTTAAAATTTCTGCGCCGGTACGCCTCTGGTAGCAGCCAGCTTTTCGCCCTTGGCCTTTACCTCTTCACGCATGGTAGCGCGATGCTCGGCGAGCTTTGTCACCAGCTCCGGATATTTTACCGAAAGAATCTCGATAGCAAAAAGAGCTGCATTTTTGGCACCATTGATAGCCATGGTGGCAACGGGTACGCCGGAAGGCATCTGCACAAAGCTGAGCAAGGCGTCCAAGCCTGCCAGCGGTGTGGCATTGATAGGAATACCAATTACAGGCACCGTAGTAAAGGCAGCAATAAAGCCACCCAAATGTGCTGCCGCACCGGCTGCGGCGATAATAACCTCCACGCCGCGGTCACGCGCACCCTGAGCAAAGCTTTGTACAACATCCGGAGTGCGGTGCGCCGAAGCAACAACGACCTCTGTTTCCACGCCAAACTCCTTAAGAGTTTTTTCGGCAGCCTCCAGCACCGGCCAATCAGAATTACTGCCCATGATAATTGCAACCTTCATGTTAAATACCTCCCTAAAAGTCTTATAGACAATAAAAACCGAGTAAAAGCATCCTTCAACATACATTGCAACAAACTCTTTTCCCGGTATACATGCATACACTAATGTAACTTAATTATACCAATGACACGCCATTGCGTCAAATAAAATTGTGAACTTTTTAACAGTTTTATCTAAAATTGTTCGGAAGTTACGTGTAGACATCCAACAAAAATAATTGCTTTCGCCATCTTGCTTCTGACGGATACAAAAAAATCATTTTAGCAACAATGCGATAGCCCTCATAAGCAAAACGCACCCGCTGCCACAGATACTTCCCTGGCAGAGGATGCGTTCATATGACAGCCACAGCTACTCATCTT
>CAVAHH010000069.1:0-8507 GCA_963588395.1 bacterium | reverse complement strand
ACATCAAACTGATACATAGGCGTGCTGGTATTAAGCGTGGTGTAAAGCATACCGATTTCAGGACGCTTGCGGGCAGCAGCCAAAAACTCATTAGCACGCTCACCCATAACGGTAACATCCTCGCCTGCCAGATTCATCAGGTACAGGCTGAGTGTACCGGTGCTGGACGCACCAGGCAGAGACGGCGGCTGGAAGGCCATAACCGTAGCATCCGGGAACTGCGCGCCCATGCCAAACAGCATCGGAATGATATCCTGTACGCTGTTGCTACGCTGGCTGTAATCCTCCATAGCAACTACAGCAAGACCTGCATTAGCCTTTTGGCCCATGGAAAGAATATCAACACCGCTTACCGCCATAACGTTCTTAACGCCAGGCAGCTTGCGTGCCTTTTCCGAAAACTGAGCCATGATCTGGTTTGTACGGTTGGAAGAAGCACCCTCAGGCAGAGAAATAGATACAGCAGTCATGCCCTGGTCCTCGTTAGGTACGAAGCCCGTAGGAGTAACCTTTGCCAAGAAGCATATGCAGATAACTACAACAACCAGACAGGTCAAAATCAGCTTGGACTTGCGGATGCAGCCCTCAACATTTTTAACATATTTTTCCAGGGTTCTTGCGAACCAGTCATCAAAGCCTTTAACAATCTTGCCGATAAAGCCCTTAGGAACTGCTTCCTTCTTAACCAAAATCAAGGAGCACAGCGCCGGGGTCAACGACAAAGCGATGATAGCAGAAAGCATCATGGATACGGAAATCGTGATAGCAAACTGCTTATACAATTCACCAACAGTACCACCGGTGAAGGCTACAGGGATAAATACTGCGGACAAAACGAAGGCGATAGCCACAACAGGGCCGGAAACTTCGTTCATAGCGCGGTAGGTTGCTTCCTTAGGCGACATACCATTTTCCTGGATATGGTGCTCTACTGCCTCTACTACGACGATTGCGTCATCGACAACCAGACCGATTGCCAGAATCATAGCAAACGCAGTCAAGGTATTGATAGTAAAGCCCAACAGCACGAAGGAAGCAAATGTACCAACCAATGATACAGGTACTGCCAAAATAGGAATAAGGGTTGCGCGCCAGCTTCCCAAAAACAGGAATACTACCAAGATAACCAATACCAAAGCTTCGAAGAAGGTATGTGCAACCTTTTCCAGAGACTCGGTAATGAACTGGGTATTATCCTGAACGATAACCAGCTTCATATCATCGGGGAAACGGCTTTCTGCGTCCTTTAATACCGCACGGATATTCTTAACGGTTTCGATAGAGTTGGCATCCGAAGTCAACGAAATCGGGAATACAACAGAGTCACCGCCATTTAGGCGGCTGGTTACAAGGTCACTACGCGGACCTTCCTTAATGGTGGCAATATCCTTCAGCTTCAGGTTGTCACCATTATTAGAGCGGACAATTACGTTGCCAAACTCCTCAGGCGTATTCAAACGACCTTGGGCGCTGGCAGAATAGGTGCGCTCCTGCTCTGCAGTTGTGGGGCGGTCACCGATAGAACCAACGGCTGCCTGTATGTTCTGTGTCTGAATAGCGTTAGACACATCCGTAACAGTTACGCCCAGCTGCGCCATCTTCTCAGGATTCAGCCAAATACGTACCGCATATTCCGGACCATATTCACTAACTGTTGATACACCCTTAACACGCTTAATCGCATCCAGGAAGTTGGCATCAGCGTAGGTTCTCAAAAACATAGAGTCATAAGTGTTATTAGGAGAGGTCAGACCAAAATACATAATGGTCTCAGCCGACTCCTTAGCAGTGGTGACACCGTAGCCGGAAACCTCGCTCGGCAGGGAGCTGGTTGCCTGGGATACACGGTTTTGCACCTCTACGGAAGCAATATCAGCATTCTTTTCCAGGTTAAACTCTACATTCAGACTGTACTCACCACTGGAGGTGCTGACGGAGGACATATTCAGCATGTTCTCTACGCCGCTGACCTTCTGTTCAATGGTCTGTGCTACAGCCTTTTCTACGATATCAGCACTCGCACCAACATAGTTAGTGCTTACGCTGATACGCGGCTTGGTAATGTTAGGATATTGGGCGATTGGCAGGCTGAAGCCGGCAATGGTGCCCAACAAGGTAATAATAACCGCCAAAACTATCGCAAAGACAGGGCGATCAATAAAGAAACGAGCCATCTAGCCTACCTCCTTATTGCTTGCTGCTCGCGGTAGCGCTGCTGTCTGTGGTTGTATCAAGCTCTGCCTCGGTCATCGGCTCTGCCTTAACCTCCGCACCCTGCTTAATCTTGCCGGTGCCTTCAACTACGACGGTTTCATCACCAGTCAAACCACCTTCAACCATGTAGAAGCGGCCAACAGTAGGACCAAGCTTAACCTCCTTCATGGTAACCTTGTTATCGCTGCCGACAACATAAACAAACTTCTTATACATCAGCTCTACAATTGCACGTTTAGGCACGAGCAGTGCGTTCTGACGGGTACCTGCAGTTGCCTGCACATGGGCAAACATACCAGGCAGCAAACGACGTGCCGGGTTGCTGAACAATGCCTTGATTGTCAAGGTACCGGTGTTATCATTAATGCCACGGTTAACCTCGGCAACAGAGCCCTTCAGATCATATGTACTGCCATCACTCAAAACAATGGTCAGATTATCCAGTGCAGGAGCGCCATTGTTATCATGCGCACCGGAAAGCTTCAGGTATTCGGGCTCAGCCACGCTGAACTGCACGAATACAGGGTCAGTATTACTAATTTTTGCCAGGGTAGTCTGACCTGCGGTTACGTAGTTACCAACCTCCAGGGCGGTAGTATCAATGCGGCCGCTGAAGGGAGCAACAACACTGGTATCGGTCATGCTGATCTGGGCATTTTCTACCAATGCTTCCTGAGCATTTACAGAAGCCTGTGCCTGGTCGCGTTGCATAATGGCGTTATCAAGCACCTGCTTGGAAATAGCGTTTTGCTCGTACAGCTTAGTATAACGCTCAGCATCCATAGCTGCATTTGCCAAAGCCGCACGTGCGTTAGCAAGGCCTGCCTGAGCGTTCAAAAGACCTGCCTGATATGTGCGCTGGTCAATCGAATACAATGCCTGGCCTGCGCTGACGCTGTCGCCGCCTTTAAAATATTTACCGGTAATCTGGCCGCTGACCTGAGCCTTGAGCTCCATTTCCTGTTGGGCCTGCACAAAACCGGTGTAATCATATACCAACGGAGTATCACGCTTAACAACCTTCATTGTCTTAACTAAGGTTGCCTGGCCGGCGCCCTGCTGCTGCTTGTTGCCACAGCCTGCAGCTGCAAGCACAAAGGTTGCCGCCAAAGCCGCTGCCATTGCCTTTTTTGCACGGCTGGAGCGGATAAAACTTAACATAGAAAAACCTCCTTCACCTTCTATACCTTCTAAATCTGAAACCAACACAGTACCAAAGCCATCCCTTATGACCTGGTGCCTGCATTGCAAGATATAAACTAAACTATAAGAGCGTCTACAGTAGGGTATTTGCAGAGCTTTTACCTAAAATAAAGCTATTCCAGTTTCAGAATACTACCATTATAATGGACATTACAAAGAAAAGCAAACCGCATATAAGCAGATTTTATCAGCTTTTCTTTGTAAATCACCCGATTTCTTCAATTTGCAAAAACTGCTGACTGGTCAGTCAGTTTTTTGTGATAAAAACTCCTTCTTCAGCAGAAATTTATGCAGGTTGCCAATAGCAAAGCCGGATACCTGGTCTGTCCCGTTTACACGCTGCATCAAAAATAAATTATCGCCTTCCATATACCATTCATCCGGCAGCTTATCCCTGTAGACAACATTTTTATTCGTATTCAGTACGTTCAAAAGCGGCAGCAAATCCTTATCCTTTGTGTTCAGCACCTCATCCAGGCGGATAAGCTCTCCTGTCTTAGGATTAATATTAACATGATGATGAATAAAGCTGCTTTTGCCGCTTATCAGCTGCAGGCTAAGTAGCACATTATCGGCACGCATCACCTTAAAGGCCATATCCGCACTGCCCTGATAAAATGCCTGTAAATATTCCTTGCTTTCCTTATTTAATAGCTCGTTGACTTTATTCTGCAGCTTGACATCCCTGGAAGCAAAAATCGGGAAGGTAGCCTCACCGCCAGGCACCACCATTTTGCGCACCAGTACAGCGCCTGCAGCGAAATCAACACCATCATTGATCGTATTTTCCTTGGGGACCGGTGCCAAGGTCATAATGGTTTGCGAAAATTGCTGCCATTTTTTTGTTTTCTTATCAAGCTGCCAAACTGCACCCACGTCAGCTAAAAGACTTTTCTTCTGAGCCAGCTGCTGGCTGCTCAAAAGCTCGTCACATCCATCGCCATCCACATCGTGCGCCACCAGCGTATGCAGCGGTCCGAATTCCAGCTTCCCTTCAGCCACCTCGCTGCCGGCTGCAGGCGCCAGCTCCGAGCTATTACCATCCAGCATAGTAACGTGCAGCTTTCCGTCCTTCACATAGCCCTGCGTCACCAGACCCATGCTTTCAGCAGCTCCAAAGACCTCCCGCACCTTTTTTTTATTAGCAAAGGATAGTATGCGATATTCACTGGCAGCACGCCAATCACCCTGCCCTGCGCTTATAAGCAGCTGCTGTGCCTTGCTTTTGCCGTTCAATACACGCACAGGCTGCAGCTGACAGTTATAGCCGCCCTTTATCGATGGATTATAGGCTGTGAGCAGCTTGCCATCCGCATCCTTTAGCATAAGCAGCAGACCACTGGCATAGCCTCCCGGCAGGCAGTCACCCCACAGCTCTGCTGTAGCAGCTTCTCCTGCCGCCAGCTCTACATCCGTTTGCGCCAGCAGCGTATCCGCAGCACCCACGCTAGTACTATAAATCAACGTCAGACCCAAAACCGCAGTACCCAGACATTTTTTTATCTTCACGTTGTCACGTCCTTTCTTAAAAGCACACTTTTATAATTATAACATTATTTCTCTACTATAACCATTAAAACACAGATTTTTTACAGAAGAAAAGCCTGCTGTAGTATAGATATTGTAGCATTTTATACATAAATGTTAGTAGCTACTGTAAAAAGCAAAAAATTATAGTCTTTATACTGCATTTTAAGGCTGAATAGTGTACAATGATAACGATAATTTCTTAGAGAACTTTAGGGAGAGGGGAAAGATTATTATGAAGAAAATTTTCGCACTGCTGTTAAGCCTGTGCCTTTTGTTGCTCGCTGCAGGCTGTGGTGGCAGCGACACCAAAAAAGAAGCCCCGAAGGAAAAGACCAAGGTAAGCCTGGGTATGCTGCGTCTGACGAGCAGTGCTCCGCTGTTTATTGCTATGGACAAAGGCTTTTTTGCTGACGAGGGTATAGAAATCGAACCACAGTGGTTTGATGCCGCTCACCCCATCGCCGTTTCTACTGCCTCCTCCAAGGTAGACGTTGGTGCCACCGGTATTACCGCCAGCCTGTATAACATGGCTGCCAATGGCCAGAAGCTGGGTATTGTTGCCGACAAGGGCCGTGAACAGGAGGGTTATTCCTCCTCCGCGCTTTTAGTCACCACCGATAATTACAACAGCGGCGTAAAGACACTCAAGGACATCAAGGGTAAGCGCATCGGCATCACCCAAAAGGGTTCTACCTTCCACTATATGCTTGGCAGGATGCTGGAGGAACAGGGAATGAGCCTGAGTGATGTAGAGATCGTGCCGCTGAATAAAATCAGCGCGGTTATGGCCGCGCTTGAAAGCAAGCAGATTGACGGTTGCATTTTGAACGAGCCCAATATCACCAAGGTACAAAAGGCCGGTTATGGTAAGCTTGTGGTGCAGGTTGGCGACGTCATTCCCTACCAGACCTCCGCTATTTTCTATTCACCGGACTTCATGGGTAAAAAGGACGCTGCCGTCCGCTTTATGCGCGCCTATAACAAAGCCTGCAACTATTATTACGAGGCTGCTGTTGAAAAGAAGGATGCTAAAAAGCTGGACGAGGTAGTAAATATCGTCGCCAAATACGTCAAAGCACCAGCCGAGGATATCAAGGCAGGCCTGCCCTATATCGACAAGGACGGTAAGCTGCTTGTCAGCGATATTGAAACACAAATTAACTGGTACACAGCCAACAAAATGATTTCCGGTAAGCTGCAGGCAAAGGACGTCGCCGACACCAGCTTTTTGGAAGCAGCGTTAAAATAAAACACCTGTACCCCCAAGCCTTGGGGGTACTCTTTTTAAAGGATGGTAGAATATGAAGCTGGTAATTGATAAAATCTGTAAAAGCTTTGCCTCTGCCCAGGGAAAGAGCCTCGACGTTTTGCAGGACATTGACCTTTGTATAAACGAAGAGGAATTTGTAGCACTGGTAGGTCCCTCGGGCTGCGGCAAATCCACCTTGCTCAATATAACCTCAGGCCTTTTAGAGCCAACAAGCGGCAATGTAAAATTTACGCAGACCGCTCCAGGCTACGAGCCGCGTATGAGCATTGTTTTTCAGGAAACAGGGCTTTTCCCCTGGCGTAACGTGCACGATAACATCGCCTTCGGGCTGGAAACCGCAGGTCTTCCAACTGCCGAACGTGAAGCGCGTATTGCCCACTACATCGAGCTTGTCGGCCTCAAGGGCTTTGAAAAGGCCTTTCCGCACCAGCTAAGCGGCGGCATGCGCCAGCGCGTAGGCATCGCCAGAGCCTTAGCCATTGAGCCCGACCTGCTTTTGATGGACGAGCCCTTTAGCGCGCTTGACGCACAGACGCGCACCATTATGCAGGAGGAGCTGGTAACGCTGTGGGAAAAGACACGGCTGACAACGTTATACGTAACCCATAACATCCAGGAGGCTGTTATGCTGGCAGACAGAGTAGTGCTGCTTTCACGCCGTCCCGGCAAGGTTAGTAAAATATTAAGCATTGACATACCGCGCTCCGAACGTGACCAGGCGCATAACGCCGATAAGATAGCAAGCTTTGTGCGCATCATCTGGGAGCACATCAGCAAGGACGCACGCGCAGCGCTCATGGAGGTGGAAGCAGATGCCTGAAAATAAAAATGAGTACATAGTCCGCAGCCGTATGACGCACTGGCAGAAAAGCTATCCTCATTGGGTCAGCGCCGTTTCTATTATCTGCGTGCTGCTCTTGTGGGAAGCAATTTGCCGCTGCGGCGTAGTTTCTTCCTTGTTTTTACCGGCACCGACGCAGATACTGCTAGCCCTTGCAGATATGATAGCTGACGGCGAAATCGGCATGAGCCTGGCCGCCAGTCTTTACCGCATCCTGCTCGGCTTTGTCATCGGCAGCGTCATCGGTCTGGCCGTCGGTCTTGTTACCGGCACCTCGGCCCTGGCCGATAAAATAGGCAACCCTATTGTCAACGCCCTATACCCCATACCCAAAATCGCCCTGCTACCACTCTTCATCCTGTGGCTTGGCATTGGCGAGCTTTCGAAGGTGACAATCATCGCCATGGGCGTTTTCTTCCCGGTGGCCATGAACACCTACAGCGGTGTTAAGAACGTCGACACACTGCTTATCAAGGTGGCTGTCAGCTTTAATGCCAGCTGGGGCAAAACCATGCGCAGCGTCGTCCTCCCCAGCGCCCTGCCTATGATTTTCGCAGGACTGCGGCTGGCAGCAGGCACCTCTCTGCTGCTTTTGGTAGCAGCCGAAATGATTGCGGCACAGATCGGTATCGGCGCCCTAATTCTCCACTATGGTGATTTAATGATCACCGACCGCCTGATGGCCGGCGTCATCGTCCTGTCACTTTTGGGACTTCTATTTAACCTGATGCTACAATGGATAGAGCGCAAGGCCGTACCGTGGAAAAACTAAAAAACCAAACATGCTAAAAACGGCGTACAACCTCAAGCTTACATGCTTGTTTGTTGTACACCGTTTAATTTTGTGCGTATAGATGCCGTCCTTACCATATAACGCCATATTTTACTTCACGGCAATAGTCAGCGTGTTAAACGTGCTTTCCTCCAGCTGCAAATCATAGTTCATATTTTGCTGCAGACGGGCGAAAAGTGTTTGCGGCGCACCGCTATATTGCAGGCTGATAACACCGCGGCCGTTGTTATAATTATTAAAGGTTACATTCTTTACTCCCTGCAGGCTGGTAAGTGCCTGCTTAACAGCGTTTATTTCCTGCAGACTGTTAGCAAGTACGGTAAGCTCCAGCTGCTGCCTGTTACCACTATAGCGGTCAAGCAGCTGCTGCACCATATATTCACCCATGGTGTTACCTGCAGCAGTGAGTGCCTTGCCTGCTGCAGCAGCCGCGGTAATATCCGCACCGGCGCCCTCCGTACTATGTGCCGCCAGCACCTGTCCGGTGCGGGCAATATACATTTTGGCATCTATGCGTGCCTGACAGGAAAGAATGCCCGTATGCCTGCCGCCAATAAACTGCCCTACATCACCAGAGCAATCACTATACGCCCGTCCCACAAGCAAAATATCTGCCCGCAGGGACTGTGCCATGCTCTGCAGCTGTGAAGCGTCCA
>CAVAHH010000068.1:0-8579 GCA_963588395.1 bacterium | reverse complement strand
ATCGGTAGCTGTGACTAGGTCGCTGGCGGGATGCTGCGGCGATGAGGTTTCCCCATACCTGTGAGGGCGCGGGGAGAAGTCCAAAAGACAACACGGAACGATATGTGCGGACTGCAGTGCCGGTTAAGACACTATGGATTTTGGCGGCGACAATAGACGCTGGCCCGAAAGGCCAGAAAAATCCGCAAAACCTGCAGCAGGGGTGCTGCAGCGAACTCAGCGGAAATCCCAAAGCAAGCTGTTAGTAGTGAAACAGAGAAATCTGTGTATAACAAAATCCCATGGTAAAAGTAGCTCAATACTGAAATCAGATCGAAAGCTTCAATGCTTTGTATTGGTTCTGAAAGACGGGTGAAATTTGCAGGTAAACATTCCTGTGGTAGAACAAAGGGGCAAGAAGCTCAGGGTCGCTCCCAAAGGCTCAGACTTGTCTTCTACGTGGTCGAATAAACCGGAAGCTGTTAGTTGCGTAAGGCGAAGGCCTATACAATATATTTGCTAAGGCAGTTTTGATGTTTTTTATAAGTGCTATCTTCTCGCCTGCTGCGCTTTTGCGTAGCAGGTATTTTTGTCGTAGTGGCAAAAAACACAGCAAAATGCTATAATACCAATATAAGCATGAATAGTTATATTAAGAATTTAGAGGTGCAAGATAATGGCGCGTTATGCGGTTAAAACGCTGGAGTTTGATAAAGTAAAAAATATGCTGGCGGCGAAGGCTGCTACTTTTTTGGGCAAGCAGGCCATTGTGGCTTTGCAGATTGAAGGAGAGTTTGGCAAGGTTAAACGCATGCAGGAGGAAACGGCACAGGCGCTGCGCATTTTGGAGGATGGCAGGCGTTTTCCCTTTGGCGGTGCGTATAATATTACTGCCGATATTAAGCTGGCAGAGCTGGGCAGCGTGCTGGAGCCCGAGGAGCTGCTGCACATTTTGACGACGGTGCAGGCCTTTGCGGCGATGAAGGACTTTGTGACAGAGATGGCCGAAGCGGCGCCGAACCTGGCAGAATATGGCGGCGATTTGACGATCTTCGGGCGCTTGGAAAAGCAGATTGCCAGCGCGATTGATGAGCATGGCGAGCTGAAGGACAACGCTTCGCCTAAGCTTGGTGGTCTGCGTAACGCTATACAAATTGCCAAGAACCGCGTTAAGGAAAAGCTGGACAGCATCCTGCACGACCCCAATAATCAAAAATATTTTATGGATAACATCGTCACTATGCGTGGCGACCGTTACGTTATCCCCATCAAGCAGGAATACAAAATGAACTTTCCCGGCATCGTGCACGACCAGAGCGGCACGGGTGCGACGCTGTTTATCGAGCCATTGGCCGTGGTGAACTTAAATAACGACATCAAGCGTTATATTGCCGAGGAGCACGAGGAGATAGAGCGTATTTTGCGTCAGCTTACGCAAAACGTGGGTGCGGAGGCGAGCGCGCTTTTGGCATCGCTAGACGTGTTCACAACGCTGGACGTTATCTGCGCCAGGGCGCTTTTGGCCGAGGAGCAGCACGCAGTGCGTCCCCAGCTGGTACTAAATGGCGGCGTGGAGATTGTGCAGGGACGTCATCCGCTGCTTGCTAAGGATACGGTTGTGCCGCTGGATGTGCAGCTGGGTGAAAAATTCACCATGCTGCTCATAACCGGCCCCAATACCGGCGGTAAGACGGTAGCGCTCAAGGCTGTGGGCATGTTTGCCCTGATGGCGCAGATCGGCTTGTTTATCCCGGCAAGCAGTGCCAAGCTGCCTGTTTTCCGTGCTGTATATGCCGATATCGGTGACGAGCAGAGCATTGAGCAGAGCCTGTCCACCTTTTCGGCGCACATGACGAATTTAATCAGTATTTTGCGCGAGGTAAAAGCAGGAGATTTGGTGCTTGTTGACGAAATTTGTGCAGGTACCGACCCCAACGAGGGTGCCGCACTGGCGATGGCTATGCTGGAGTACCTGCATGCGCAGGGTGTACTGACGATGGTGACGACGCACTACAGCGAGCTGAAAACCTTTGCCTATGGTCACGAGGGTATGGAAAATGCCAGCGTGGAGTTTGATCCTGTGTCGCTGCGGCCTACGTACCGCCTGCTGATGGGCGTGCCCGGCAGCAGTAATGCCTTCAACATTAGCCGTCGCCTGGGTCTTTCTGAGGACATCATCCAAAACGCAGGCGAGCTTTTGAACCAGGAGCATGTGCATATGGAAAGCGTGCTGCAGGAGCTGGACAGCGAACGCCGTCGCTACGAAAGCAACAGCAGGGAGATTGAAGACCTGCGCCGCGAAAGCGAGCAGCTGCGCAACGCGCTGGCCTATTCTAAGAGTGAGTTTGAACGTCGCAAAAACGAGATGCTGCGCAAGGCACGCGAGCAGGCGGATGAAATTTACCGCCGCAGCCGCCGCGAGAGCGAGGCAGTGCTCAAGGAGCTGCGCTCTATGAAGGCTGATTTTGACACAAAGCGTCTGGAGCAGGCAGCAGAGGAGGCTCGCAAAAAGCTTAATAAAACGCTGAGCGAGGAGGCGCCGCTGCCGGAGGGAGCACCGCTTTCTGCCAAGACGGCAAAGAAGGGACTGAATGTTTTTGTCGTGTCCCTGGGTAAAAACGGTGTAATTACCGATGTCAACGGCAATGATGTTACGGTGCAGGTGGGTATTTTGAAGATGACAGTGCCTGCCAAGAAGTGCCTGCTGACGAAGGCACAGCCTGCGCATACGGATAATGAGCCGAAAAAGCGCAAGGGCTTTAGCAAGAACGCTGCCAGCAATTATGCCCATCAGATGTTTGTGTCTAAAGCGGGTAGCGCTAAGCAGGAGATTGATGTGCGCGGCATGACGCTCGACGAGGCCATTCCTGTTGTCGACAAGGCGATAGACGATGCGCTGATTGCAGGCATCGGCCAGCTGCGCATCATCCACGGCAAGGGTACTGGTGCCTTGCGTGCAGGCCTGACGGCGTATTTGTCCACCAACCGCTTTGTGAAGAAGCTGGAAACAGCAGCACTGGAGGCTGGCGGCAGCGGTGCGACGGTGATTGATTTGTAAGCTTTTTTAGCTTGAGTAATATGTATGGAGAGCGCAATTAACTATCGCATCGCAACGAAAAATTTTTAACGATAATTTTATATAATACTATAAAGTCACTCATTGCCTCCCCTGGTAGGGGAGGTGGCATCGCGTAGCGATGACGGAGAGGTTTCCACTTACTTAAGGTATTTTGAAAGGAGTTTTCATCATGGTTATGAGTATTGCTGCAAAACACGCTAAGGGCAAATCTGCCCAGGATAAAATTTTTGGTGCAAACGCCGCTGCAGTGGCTGCTGCTGCCAAGTATGGCAAGGATGCTGTCACCAACGCTACGATTGGCGCCATTTTGGACGAGGACGAAAACCTTGTCTGCCTGCCTACTGTGGAAAAGGTTTATCGCAGCCTTGCAACCAACGAGCTGATTGCCTATGCTCCCATCAGCGGTCTGCCTGAATACCTGGACTGTGTGCTGACTGCTGCCTTTGGCAATTCGCGTCCCGAGGGCTATATAGCTGCCGTGGCAACTGCAGGTGGCACAGGTGCTATTCATCATGCTATCTGGAACTACACTGACAGCGGTGAAACCGTGCTGTGCTCGGACTGGTATTGGGGTGCCTACAAGGTGCTGTGCCAGGATATGGACCGCAATTTTACTACCTATAAAATGCTCGATGACGAAAATAAATTTAACCTGCCTGCTCTGAAGGAAAAGGTTAATGAGCTTTTGACTAAGCAGGACAACCTGCTGTATCTGCTCAATACGCCTGCACACAATCCTACAGGCTACAGCCTGAGCGAAAAGGATATGGACGGTGTGCTTGCTGTTTTGAAGGAGGCTGCCGTACCAGGCAAAAATATCGTTTTCTTCCTGGATGTTGCTTACATTGATTATGCAGGCGAAAAGGAAGAGGTGCGCAAGATTTTCAAAAAGCTGACAGGTCTGCCTGCCAATATTCTTTGCATTGTTGGCTACAGCATGTCCAAGGGCTTTACTATGTACGGCCAGCGTACCGGCGCGATGATCGGTGTTTCTTCGGATAAGGCCGTGATTGATGAATTTGCTGCTATTAACCAATACACCAGCCGTGCCACCTGGTCCAACATCAACCGTCCCGCTATGCGCACCCTAGCAACCATTTACAGCGACAGCGAGCTTTTGGCTAAGGTTTGTGCCGAGCGTGATCATTATTACCAAATGATTAAGGCGCGTGCCGATTTGTTTACCAAGGAAGCAGCAGAATGCGGTCTGCCGATGCTGCCGTATGTTGCAGGCTTCTTCCTGTCCATCCCGGCCAAGAATCCTGATGCTGTTTGCGAAAAGCTGCACGAGGATAATATTTTTGCCGTGCCTTTGGCTGCTGGTGTGCGCATTGCAGTGTGCGCGGTGCCGCTCAAAAAGATTGCCGGCATGGCCGCCAAGGTGAACGCCGCTATGCAGGCTGTAGGCGAATAGCATGCTGCAGCTGCGCTTGTCCAGCGGACAGCTTATCGAGGTAGAGGAGGGCAGCTGCCTGCTGCCTGTTGCCAGGGCGTATGCCAAGGAATATGCTTCGCCTATTGTTACCAGTATTTTTAACGGTCAGCTGTGGGATTTGCAGCGACCGCTTACAGAAAGTGGCACTGTTGAGCTGATTGAGGTGAACGCACCCGAGGGTATGCGTGTGTATGTGCGCACGCTGCTCTTTGTGATGCTGACAGCGGCCCATAAGCTATACCCGGATGTTTTGGTTGAGGTGCGCAACACGCTTGGCAGCGCGCTTTATTGTAAGGCCGGCAGTGACAAGAAGCTGACGCCTGAGCAGATTAAGCACATTGAAGCCTATATGCACGACATGGTAAAGCGTAGGGTGCCGGTGCTGCTGGAGCGCAAGACCGAAAAAGAGATTTTGGATGAAATTGGCGATTTGTGCACTGCTGATACCAAGGCGCTGTTGGATCAGCTGCCTGCGGATAAAAAGCTGACGATCAACAGGATGGAGGGCGTGCCTGGTTATTTGTTCGGACCGATGTGCCCGGACGCTGGCTGCGTGCCATACTTTGAGCTTTTGCCCTATGGCGACGGTGTCATCATCAACTATCCTGATACAGGCAACTGGACTGTGCTGCCGCCGTTTGAGGATAAGCCGCGCTTGAACGAGGCCTATCAGGAGGCAGAGGAATGGTCAAAGATGATTCATTGCGACACTGTTGGCAAGCTGAACAAAATCATCGATTTGGGCTATGCGGACAAAATCATCCAGGTGGCCGAAGCGCTGCACGAAAAGAAGCTGGCAGGGATTGCCGATATGCTGCTGACGCACAAGGAGCTGCGCCTGGTGCTGATTGCCGGTCCGTCTTCATCGGGCAAAACGTCTACAGCACAGCGCCTGAGCATTCAGATGGCGGTCAATGGCCTGCGTCCTGTTACCGTTTCGATGGATGATTATTACAAAAACCGTGTGGATAGCCCGCGTAAGGCAGATGGCAGCTATGATTTTGAATGCTTAGAGGCCATAGACCTGGAGCTGTTTAACGATCATCTGCAGCGCCTGTTGGCAGGCGAGCGCGTGAAGATGCCTAAGTACAACTTCCGCACAGGCTGCCGTGAATACCGCGGCAACGAGCTGCAGCTGAACGAAAACTCGGTGCTGGTGGTGGAGGGCATTCATGGCCTGAACGAAAAGCTGACAGAGTCCATCCCCAAAAAGAACAAAATCAAGATTTACGTAAGCGCGCTCACGCCTATGTCCTTTGATGAATATAACCGCATCCATACGACGGATATGCGTCTTTTGCGCCGCATGGTGCGTGACAGCCAGTTCCGCTCGCACGATGCCGAAAAAACGCTGAGCACCTGGATGGACGTACGCGAGGGGGAGGAAAAATACATTTTCCCCTTCCAGACGAGTGCGGACATCATCTTCAACACGACGCTGATTTACGAGCTGGCAGTGCTCAAAAAATATGCCGAGCCGCTGCTGGCAGCAGTACCACAAAGCGCAGGCAGGGCCTACACTACGGCGCGGCGTCTGCTGAATATTTTGCGTTACGTAAAAACGTTGGATGACAGCGTTATCCCTAACAACTCTATCCTGCGCGAATTTATTGGCGGCAGTGTGTTTAAGGACGCATTATAGAGAATAGGCTTTGAGAACTTAATAGATGTAATACATATTATTCACTTACGGCAGTGAGGGAATTGCCTTCGCTGCCGTATTTTAACGATTTTTATAAACATTTTAACTGCTGCAAAGAAAGTGATGCTAATGAACCAACGCAAGCTTGGCGTTTTGCTGGGATATCTAAATATAGGACTAAATACAGTGCTGGGCCTGGCCTATGTACCGATTATGCTACATTACATCGGTAAAAACGAATATGGCATCTATCAGCTGATAGGCTCGCTGATCGCTTATTTTACCGTCATGGATTTTGGCCTGACGCCTGCAGTGGTGCGTTTTTATACCAAATACAAGCTGCAGCAGAATGAGCTGGCAATGGAAAACCTGCTGGCAGGGGTGCTGCGTGTGTATACGGTCATCGCTCTGCTGATGGCCGCCGCAGGCTGCGTTGTCTATTACTACATGCCGCGGCTTTTTGCCGACACCATGACAGCAGCGGAGGTGCTGCTGGCGCAAAGATTGTTTGTTTTGCTGCTGGTTAACATCATAGCCTCTATTTCCACGATGTGCTTTAGGGCGGTGATAGAGGCCAACCAAAAGTTTGTAGTGATCAAGGGATTGGAAACCCTGCAGTTTTTGCTGCAGCCGCTGTTAGTAATCGGTCTGCTGCGCGTTTGGCCAAGCTCGATGACGATGGCGTTGGTAATGACATCGCTTAACGTGTTCTTGATTTGTATCAGAATATATTACTGCTTTGCCAAGCTTAAGGTAAGGATACGCTACCACTATTTTGACAGGGTGCTGTTTATTGAATTTAAACGGCTGGCATTGAGTGTGTTTGTGGTGTCGCTCATAGACCAGGTTTTTTATAAAACCAATCAGTTCATCCTAGGTGTGGTCAGCGGCACTGAGGCCGTGGCGGTTTATGCTATCGCAGCAATGATTTATTACAATTATATGAGCCTGTCAACGGCGATTTCGGGTGTCTTTTTTCCGCATGTGGTGGAGCTTATCAGCAAGAACAGTCCGGTGCAGGTGCTTTCGGATTTGTTTATCAAGGTCGGCAGGTTGCAGTTTTTTGTATTGGCACTTGTAACTAGCGGTTTTATTGTTTTTGGCAGGGAATTTATCAATCTATGGGCAGGAGCATCCTTTGCTGATGCTTACGTGATAGTGCTGCTGGTTGTTTTCCCTATGTCGTTTGACCTGGTGCAAAATCTGGGACTGTCTATCATGATGGCCAAAAACAAATATGACTTCCGTGCCAAGCTGTATTTTGTTATGGGCATAGTAAATCTGGTGTTATCCTATTATCTGGCACAGCGCTATGGCGGCATTGGCTGCGCCTTTGCGATGGGGCTGGTGCTGACAATTGGCAACGGCCTGGTTATCAACTGCTATCATAAAATAGTCAATAAACTGGATATTGGCAGATTTTGGCGCGAGCTGGCCCGCTGCGCCCTGCCTGTCATCATCTTGACGGCTTGTGCTGTTTGGGTGGATGCTTTGCTGGCTGGTGGCGGAGGGCTGCTGTTTTTGCTGAAGCTTTTTGTGTATACGCTTCTTTATATGCTTGCTGTGTACAAATTCGCCTTTAATGATTACGAAAGAGGTTTGGTGCACAATGCAGCCGGCAGATTAAAAAGTCTGGCGTGCAGACGGAGCTGAAATAAGCAAGGTCTGATCTAAGAAAATAATAAATTGTCATGTTGATGAACACCTATAGCAGCAACGAAACAGTTAACGCCGGCACGGGCAAGGAAATTTCTATCAAGGCGCTTACCGCTTTGGTGGCAGAAATCGTAGGCTACAAGGGCGAGATACGCTGGGATAGCAGCAAGCCCAACGGCACACCGCGCAAGATGCTGGATGTAAGCAAGGCGGCAGCACTTGGCTGGCACTACAAAACAGAGCTGCGAGAGGGCATCGCGCTTGCTTATCAGGATTTTCTTACCAATGACATGCGTCAGGAGCGCTGATGTGATAAAAACAATAAATTTCTAATACGAAAGGAACACTGCGACAGGCGTCTGCGGTGCTCCTTTTGTCAGTAAGAATACGTGAATTTTTAATTGTGGAGGGAAAAACAATGTGTTATAATTAACTGTTGTTAAAATAGTTAAAAGCAGCTTGAAGATTGTAAGTAAGCATGGCAACTGCCGAAGCATAATCGGCGATTGCCGGAATATATCTGCAGATGAGGAGAAGCTAAAATGAATATTATTTTGCTTTCGGGCGGCAGCGGCAAAAGGCTGTGGCCGCTTTCTAACGAGGTGCGCTCTAAGCAGTTTATCAAAATTTTTCAGCAGGCAGATGGCAGCCACCAATCTATGCTGCAGCGGGTCTATCAGCAGATAAAAAATGTTGACGCTGCGGCGCGGATTACGATTGCTACTTCGGCCGAGCAGGTTTCGGCAATAAAAAACCAGCTGGCAGACAACGTGGCTATATCGGTGGAG
>CAVAHH010000067.1:0-8667 GCA_963588395.1 bacterium | reverse complement strand
TGAACTTCATGTTCTAATTTAACCTAAACTTCAAACGCGCGTAAGTTAAAGGAGACGGCCTGCGGCCGTCTCCTTTTTTGACAATTAGCAATAAATAGCCTAAGATTAAGCCTTTGCCTCTTTCTTTTTCCCGCCAAAAGTGCTATAATAGGTCTCAAATTGAATCGACCCCTGCAAGCACGATGAACAAGCAAGTATGCTTTTTGACAGTGTTTTAGAGAGCGGAGCCGCCGGCTGCAAGCTTCGCACACCAGCGTTAAGCAGAAGTTCTCTTGGGAGTGCCCCGCCTGAAGGCCGCAAGGCTGTGTAGGGCTGGCGTGCGGCCGCGTTAAGGCTGGCAAATGAAGGAATAAATTTGGGTGGTACCGCGAATATTTCGCCCCTGTTGCACTGTGACAGGGGCGTTTTCTTTTTGTATTTTGGGCAGCTGCCAAATAGTTTGCGCACCTGTGACGGAATATACGTCCTCACAGCGCCTGTTGCTACGCAGCCAGCCACAAGGAAGGATGAACAATATATGAAAGAAAAATTGGAAGCCTTAAAGGCGCAGGCCCTGACCGAGCTTGCTGCTGTTACTTCTTTGGACGCGCTCAAGGAGCTGCGCGTCAAGTATCTGGGCAAAAAGGGCCCTATGACCGAAATTTTGCGCGGCATGGGTAAACTGCCTGCCGAAGAGCGTCCTAAGATCGGCCAGATCGTGAACGAAATTAAGGCTGAGCTGGAGGGCAAAATCAACGAGGCCAATGCTGTGCTGGAGCAAAAGGCACTGGCAGACAAGCTGGCTAACGAAAAGGTGGATATCACGCTGCCGGGTCGCAAGCCGCAGGCAGGCCATCTGCACCCGGTAACGCTCACGATGCGTGAGATCAAGAAAATCTTTATGCGTATGGGCTTTGACGTGTGCGACGGCCCCGAAATTGAGGATGTGTACCACAACTTTACCGCGCTGAACCTGCCGCCCGATCATCCTGCGCTGGATATGCAGGATTCCTTTTATATCACCGAAAACTACCTGCTGCGCACGCAGACCAGTGGCGTGCAGGCCCGCACACTGGAAAGCAAGGAGCCTAACACTCCTATTCGCATGATCTGTCCCGGTGCTGTTTACCGCTGCGATTATGATGCTACACATTCTCCCATGTTCCATCAGGTGGAGGGCCTCGTGGTTGATAAAAACATCAGCCTGGCCGATTTAAAGGGCACGCTGGAGCTGTTCTGCCGCCAGATGTTCGGCGACGATGTCAAGGTGCGCCTGCGTCCGTCCTACTTCCCCTTTACCGAGCCTTCGGTTGAGGTGGATGTATCCTGCCCCATCTGCCATGCTAAGGGTGGCGGCTGCCATGTGTGCAAGGACAGCGGTTGGCTGGAAATTTTGGGCGCCGGCGTCGTGCATCCCAACGTGCTGCGTATGAGCGGCTATGATCCCGATAAGATGACAGGCTTTGCCTTTGGTCTGGGCGTTGAACGTATCGCTATGCTCAAGTACGGCATTGATGATTTGCGCCTGTTCTTTGAAAATGACCAACGCTTCATCAGCCAATTCAAATAAGGGAGGATCATCACATGTTAGCATCTTTAGAATGGTTAAAACAATATGTAGATATAAACATCTCCGTTGCGGAGCTGTGCGATAAAATTACCCGTGTAGGCCTGGAGGTGGACACCGTAACCCATTTGGGTCAAGGCCTGGAGGGCGTTGTCACCGGTAAGGTTATGGAAATACACCGCCATCCGGACAGCGACCACCTGTGGGTGTGCATGTTAGATTACGGCCAGGGCGGCGAGCCGGTACAGATTTTGACCGGTGCGCAGAACGTACATCAATATGACATTGTGCCTGTTGCCGTTGTCGGCAGCGTACTGCCCCCCAGTGAGCGCAATCCCGAGGGCTTAAAGCTGAAAAAGGCCAAGATGCGCGGTCTGGATTCCTTTGGCATGCTGTGCAGTGCTGACGAGCTGGGCATTGAGTCCAAGCTGCTGCTGCCCGAGCAGAGAAACGGCATTTTTATCCTGCCTGCCGATACTCCCATCGGTGTGGACGTAAAAAAGGTTTTGGGCCTGGATGATACCGTTATCGATATCGACCTCACCAGCAACCGTGCCGACTGCTTCAGCATCATCGGCCTGGCGCGCGAAATCAGCGCTATCACAGGCTGCCCACTGAAAATGCCTGCTATGGACGTCAAGGAGGCCGCCGGTGGTAAGGCCAGCGATTATGTAAATATCAAGATTGCTGCCCCCGAGCTGTGCAGCCGCTTTGCTACCCGCGTGCTCAAGGACATTAAGATTATGCCTTCTCCCGAATGGATGCAGCGCCGCCTGCGTGCCTGCGGTGTGCGCCCCATCAGCAACGTTGTTGACGTTACCAACTACGTTATGCTGGAATTGGGCCAGCCTATGCATGCCTATGATGCCGATAAGGTGGCAGGCCGCACACTCATCGTGCGCCGCGCCGCAGAGGGCGAAAAGCTGGTAACGTTGGACGGCAAGGAGCGCGAGCTGACCCCTGCCATGATCACCATTGGTGATGCCGAAAAGGCTGCCGGTCTGGGCGGCGTTATGGGCGGCCTGGCAACCGAGGTTACTGATGCCACAGTTAACGTTATTTTGGAAGCTGCATCCTTCCATGGTCCGTCTATCCGCCGCACGTCGCGCGCGTTGGGCCTGCGCAGTGAGGCCAGCGGCCGCTTTGAGCGCGGTGTGGACACCATCCGCGATCATGATGCTTTGAACCGCGCTGCCCATCTGCTGGAGCAAATGGGTGCCTGCGAAACCTTCAGCGGTATCGTGGAGGATTATCCCCATGAGCTGCAGCCTGCAGTAATCACCACCACGCCGCAAAAGATCAACGGCTGCATCGGCTTTGACATCAGCCGCGAGGAAACCGTCAGCATCCTCACACGCCTGGGCTTTGGCGTGGAGGAAAAGGGCGAGGAGCTGGTGATTACCGCTCCCACATGGCGCCGTGATATCGAATGTGCTGCCGACATCAGCGAGGAGGTTGCCCGCATGCATGGCTACGACCATATCGAAAGCCATCAGCCGGAGCTGACCATCACCCAGGGCCATCAGTCCGTTTTGGACGATGTAAAGGACGCAGTGCAGGACTACATGGTGAGCACAGGCCTCAGCGAGATGATGACCTACAGCTTTATTAAGGCTAACGCCTACGACAAGATGCTGCTGAGCGCAGGTGACAGCCGCCGCCAGAGCATTGAGCTGCTGAACCCGATCACCGATGCGTTTTCCGTGATGCGCACCACGATGATCCCCAGCGCGCTGCAGACAGCCTCCTTCAACCTGCGCAACCACAATAATAGCGTGGCGCTGTTTGAAATCGGCCGCGTATTTTTGCCCAAGGCTTTGCCGCTTACTGCCGATCCTGTCGAAAAGCCGCTTTTGGCAGCGGTTATCAGTGGCAGCCGCAATGAGCTGAACTGGTGCAGCGCAAAGGACAGCGTAGATTTTTATGATATGAAGGGTATTGTGGAAGGCCTGCTCGCAGCTATGCAGGTGGCCGATTACACCCTAGTACGCAGCGCCCAGCCCTATCTGCATCCGGGCAAGAGCTGCGATATCGTAGTAGGCGGCAAGGTTATCGGCTCCTTTGGCGAGGTACACCCGCTGGCGCAGGAGGCCTTTGAGCTGGACCAGGTTGCCTATGTGCTGGAAATGGAAATTGAGCCGCTGGTAGCAAGTGCGACCCGCGTGCCGCAATACAAGCATCTGCCCAAGTTCCCTGCTATGAGCCGTGATATTGCCGTTGTTGTGCCGCTGGAGGTAACCAACGCCGAGCTGGAAGAGGTTATCCGCGCCCATGCTGGCGAGCTGCTGCAGAGCGTGCATGTATTTGATATCTACACCGGCAAGCAGGTGGCCGCAGGCTGCAAGTCCATGGCCTTCAACCTCACCTACCAGGCTGCAGACCGCACCCTGACCGATGCTGAGGTAGACGCATCCATGAAAAAGGTTATCGCCGAGGTTGCCGAAGCTTACAAGGCTAAGCTGAGAGACTAAGGTATAAGAATAAAAGCATAGAGCTATTTCGCCAGCCGCCTGCAAAAGGGCGGCTGGTTTTTGTATATACCTAAAAATTCTTTCTCCCTCTTGACTTTGCTAATACCTAGTATTATACTATGAGAAAAAATTGCATATGTGCAAATGCACTGTTGAATTAATCTGGAGGGGATTATATTATGTACAAGCTTTGGAATGTATTAAACGAATTAAAGTCAAATGCTTATGAATGGGTGGAGCTGAGCCATTCCATGAACAACGACAGCCCTGTGTGGAGCGGTATCCCTGCAGGCTCTGTGGAGGTTGCTAAAACAGTTTTCGACTGGGGCAACCCCATGCTGGAATGCTTAATTCAGACCTTTAAATTCCCAGGCCAATATGGTACGCATATCGATTTTCCCGGTCATTTTGTCAAGGATATGCCGCTGTCCGAGCAGTTTGGCGCGCAGCAGATGTTGTTTCCGCTGTGCGTGATTGACATCACCGCCAAGGTGGCGCAGGATGTGCATTACGCCGTTACTGCTGACGACATCAAGGAATACGAAGCCAAATACGGCGCTATTCCCGACGGCGCCTTTGTAGCGCTGCGCACAGACTGGTACAAAAATTGGCCCGATATGGATAAGCTGAGCGGTATTGCCGCCGACGGCAGTGAAAACTTCCCTGGCTGGAGCCTGGACGCGCTGCAATATATTTACGAGGAGCGCAACGCTGCCGCCAACGGCCACGAAACCCTGGACACCGATGCCTCCGCTGTGGCCGCCGCAGCCGGCGACCTGGCGTGCGAGCGCTACGTTTTGGGCAAGGGCAAGCTGCAGATTGAGGTGCTGCAGAACCTGGACAGGGTGGCACCTGCAGGCGCACTGCTTGTGGCCGCCTGGCCGCGCATTGAGGGCGCAACCGGCCTGCCTGCGCGCGTAGTGGCCATTACCCCCAAGGTAGAAAAATAAATAAAAGTAATAGTGAAGAGGGCGTACACACTTAAACCAAGGTGTGTGCGCCTTTTTGTGTACGTCAGCTGGCATAGCGACAATGGCCAAAAGCTGTCGGCAGAAGCAAAATGCAAGGAAAAGCAATATAAACTCGATGCATTTGTTTTGCTTCATATATATATATATATGAAAAGCTCTAAGATAAAGCATAGGACAGCGTTGTTTTACAGTAAAGAATCTTGTGAAAGTATAACTAATCGGTCGATTAAAAATATTTTGTATATACCGTTGCACTTTAATTACGCTAATGGTAGAATAAATTTTAGATAAATAAGAGGATCGGGAGCCTTGACTGGTTACTTTGTTTATTAACTTAAAGAGGAAAGAGGGTACTCAATTATGAAAAAAATGTTAGCTAAAGCTATCGCACTGAGCGTTATTGTGGGTGGTATGAGCTTTGTTGCCAATGATGCACAGGCTGCTGTTAAAGTAGAGTCTAGTATGGGCGGTGTATTGGTAACAGATAATACCGGAAAATACGTGCTTGCTGAAAAGAAGGATGTTGATGGTGTAGTTACGAAAGCTAATCAGGCTGTAAAGAGCGAGGAAGCTGCCCGTAAGGATGCCGACAAAGAATTAAAGGGCAAAATTAAAGACGAGACTCAAGCTCGCAAAGAAGCTGATAAAAAGTTAGATAAGAAAATCGAAAAAGAAACAGATGCCCGCAAGGACGCTGATAAAAAGTTAGACAAGAAAATCGAAAAAGAAACAGATGCCCGCAAGGACGCTGATGCATTTTTAGATAAGGAAATTCAAGAAGAAGCTGACGTTCGCTGGCAAGGTGACGAACAATTACAGGCTAATATCGAGCTAGAAGTTGAGAACCGTAAGGCTGCTGACAAAGCAGAAAAACAAGCACGTATTGAAGCAGATGAAAAAGAAGCTGCAACCCGCGCTGCTGAAGACCAACGCATCGAAGCTAAGTTTGACGGCGAGGTTGCTCGCTTAGACAGCAGAATTGACAAGCTGGACAAGAAGATTGAAAAGGTTGGTGCTATGGCTGCCGCTATCGCAAACCTGCATACCATGGGTTATGACCCTGCTGCTCCTACCGAAATCGCTGTAGGCGTTGGCCAATACCGCGACAAGACCGGTGTTGCTCTGGGTGCCTTCCACTATCCTAACCGCGACTTCATGCTGAGCTTCAGCGTATCCACCGCTGGTGACGAGTATATGGGCGGCATTGGTGCTACCTGGAAGTTTGGTCGCAAGACTCCGGAAGAAATGCGCCAGGCTGAGCACGAAAAGGCTGTAAAGGCAAAAATTGCCAAGGCAGAGGCTGCTAAAAAGGCTGCCAAGGACGCACGCGTAGCTGCTCAACAACAAAGACACGCAGAAATGCTGGCTGCCCGCACCGCTAAATAATTAACACAAAACTACACAAGCACGAAGAGGGCAAGGGTGACTTTGCCCTCTTTTTGTTATATAATAAGCATAAAGACTTTTACTGACAGCGTGAGGTGAAAAATGCGTTATCTAAAATTGTTTGTATTGCTGCTGCTTTTGGGCGTTGCCGCCACGGGCAGCTGCCAAAACCTGCAAAGGGCGGGTGCGACGGATGTGGGCGTGCTTTATGTCGACACCGATACGGCGCAGAGCCTGAGCAAAAACGGGCAGCTGTATTTGGCTGTGTTTGCCGAGGAGCAGTTTACGGACGCCGAATTTTTGCAGTCGCTGCGCGAGGACGAATCGCTGCGTGAGGCTGCCGGCGCTATGTATTTGTACCTGTTTGACAGCAAGGGAACGGAATACACGGTAGCTGCGCATTATATTATTGACAAGGCGGGCAACGTGTGCCTGGATATGGGCGGCGAAAGCGTGGCGCAGCCTACAGCAGGCAAGCAGGAAATGCTGGCTGCCTACACCAAGGCCGTGGATGCCTTGCAAAGCAAATCGCAAAAAAACCGCTGGCTGAAAAAATAAGAAGGCTATGCGCTGGCGCACAAGCAGAAAAATTTTATAGCTTTTAAACCAGCAGATTAAGAAAGAGCGTACATACTTAACTAAAGTGTGTACGCTTTTTTGCTGGTATGATATAATTAAAGGAAATGGAGGTATATTAAAGATATGCGTAAAATAAAATTGATTTTGCAAATTGTCGCCGCCTTTATCGTGGCGATGTTCGCCTATAATATTTTTTACCAGCCTAATGCCGAAAGCGTGCGCGCCGCCGTGCGTACGCAGATGCCGCAGGTGCTGCAGCAGGAAAAGCCAAGCGGTGTGCCAAACGGCAAGCTGCGTATCAGCGTGCTGGACGTGGGCCAGGGGGACGCCATCTTGCTGCAGGACGGCAAAATCAACGTGATGGTTGACGTGGGCAACGATGCCAAGGACAAGATTGGCACAGGCGGAGGCAGGCAGGCGCTTATCAAGGCCTTGGACAAGGCCGGTGTGAGCAAGATCAAGACCGTCATCGTGACGCACCACCACCGCGACCACATGGGAAATATTATGTACGTGCGCGGCAAGTACGGCGTCAGCAATATTTATGACAACGGCTATGTCAACAGTGATAATGCTACCTCGGTGGCGCTGGATAAGGACCTGCGCGCCGGCAAGTACCATGGCAAAGCGCTGCAGGCAGGCGACAGGGTGAACCTGGGCAAGGATTACTACCTGGAGGTGCTGGCACCGTGGGACTTTGCTGATAAGAGCCTGTATAAAAGGCTTAATAACACCAGCCTGGTAATGAAGCTGCATTATGCCACGTTCAGCATGCTGCTGATGGGTGATGCCGAGGCCGGCGTAGAGGATTTGCTGCAGCAAAAATACGGCTCGGCATTGAAGGCGGATGTGCTGAAGGTGGGGCACCACGGCAGCAAAACGTCATCGTATTGGCCGTTTATCAAGCAGGTTAAGCCCAAATACGCGCTCATCAGCTGCGGCCACCACGATATTTATAACCACCCCAGCGAGAAGGTTGTAGGCAGCCTGCAGCATTTGGGCGCTAAGGTGTACACCACCTATGACCACGGCACGCTGACGGTGACTACGGACGGCAAGGGCTTTAATGTGAATATGGAAAGATGAAGAAGCCAGTAATAGCGAAGTGAGGGTTGAGTGATGAACACCAGGGAGATAGATGCCAAGAGCCTGGAAAACGCCAAGCGCCTTTACACCAGTGGCGAGATAGATAAAATCGAGGTTGGTACGGTAAAGGGCTTGCAGGCGATCCACAGGGCGCTGTTTGGCGGCTTGTACGACTTTGCAGGCGAAATACGCACGCTGAATATAGCAAAGGGAAACTTTCGCTTTGCCAACAGCCCGTATCTAAAAGAGGTGCTGGCCGCTGTCGAAAGAATGCCGGAAACCAGCTTTGAGGAGATTGTTGCCAAGTATGTGGAGATGAACGTTGCGCATCCCTTTATGGAGAGCAACGGACGGAGCACGCGCATCTGGCTGGATATGATTTTGAAAAAGCGTCTGCATAAGGTTGTGGAATGGGACAAGATAGATAAGCTGCAATACCTGCAGGATATGGAACGCAGTGCGGTGAATGATTTGGAGCTGCGCTTTTTGCTTTTGCCTAATTTGACAGCTGCTGTTGATGACCGTGAGGTTATTTTTAAGGGGATAGAGCAGTCGTATTTTTATGAGGGGTTTGAAGGGTGAACGGCATTGAAAAATTATTGCTGAAAATAATTGGAGGTTGCAATGA
>CAVAHH010000066.1:0-8690 GCA_963588395.1 bacterium | reverse complement strand
AGCCTGCACCGCCCATAAAGCGCGTGGTTTTGATGCTGCCGCCCAAAAGCGGGTTGCTGTGCAAAGCGTTGATGGCGCCCACGATGGCAGCGCCCACGTCAATAGCATTCACACCCAGGTGCGGCTGCGACCCGTGTGCTGCCAGTCCGCGGATCTCACCCTCCATCAGGGTGCAGGCCGTCCAATTAATCTGCGCGATGATTTGGCCACTTCTGGCCATATCCTTGGGCATCAGGTGAAAGCCCAGCGCGTATTGCACGTCGTCCAGCGCGCCTGCCGCCAGCATCGCCAGGGCACCCTTACCGATTTCCTCTGCAGGCTGGCACAGAATCTTGACGCGTCCACACGCCAGCCCCTGCTCTACCAAAAGCCGCGCCACGCCTATCACCGTCGTCATGTGTCCATCATGACCGCAGGCATGGATAGCCTCTAGGCTGCCATCCTCATTTTTAAACAGCAGGCAGTCCATATCCGTGCGCACTGCCACCGTCGGCCCGCTTTTTCCGCTATCCAAAACAGCCACCACAGCAGTGGTATCGCCCACGTTTTCGGTCACGGCGTAGCCCAAGCTACGCAAATAGCTTGCCAAAAAGGCCGCCGTGTGCACCTCCTTAAAGGCAGGCTCGGCCAAAGCGTGTAGCTTGGGCCACATCTCGCTGATATGCGCTTGTATATCCATAATCACACCTCAAAACTTTCGTTGCAGCGCCATAAGCAGCCGCACTAACAAAAAGTGGCTAGCAAAAAGTAAAGCTAAAGAAATCTTCACTCCTCACTAACCACTAATTACATAAGCACTACAAGCAAGCAACTAAAAGCTGCTTACTTCTCCTCCCAGCCGATATATACGGAGCCTGGGAACTGCTTTTTGATAAACTCAGCATTTTCCTTAGACTGATATGCCTCCTGGAAAATCTTAAGACGCGGATCCTTCAGGGTTTCCTCCTTAACAGCCACAATGTTGACATACAGGGAATCAGCAGTTTCCTTCAAGATCGGGTCGGTAGCAGGATTGAGGCCGGCATTGAGCGCATAGGTGGTATTAATAGCGGCGCAGTCCAAGTCATCCAGGCTGCGGGGAATTGCCGCGGCCTCCAGCTCGATAATCTGGAACTTGTGCGGATTATCGGTAATATCCTTAACAGTAGTAGTAACGTCCTTGGGGTCCTTAACCTTGATTAGGCCGTGGGATGCCAAAAGCAGGATGCTGCGGCCGCCATTAGTGGGGTCGTTAGGGATGCCGATCTTGGCACCGTCCGGGATGCTGTCGCCAGGCTTGAGCTTTTTGGAGTAAATGTTGATGGGGAACAACGCAGTATTGAAGGCCTTAGCCAGCTTGAACGAAGGCTCCTTCTTCATAGTAGCCTTCAAAAATGGCTCATGCTGGTAGCTGTTGGCCCAAATTTCACCTGCGGCGAGGGCGGAGTTAGGAGTAACAAAGTCGCTGAACTCCTTCACTTCAATCTTCAGGCCCTTCTTCTCGGCGATCTTTTTTACATTATCCATGATAATAGCGTGCGGGCCGGGGTTTACGCCCACAATTACTGGTTTATCCATATCAACCTTTTTGTCATCCTTGGCACCGCCGCCGCAGCCGGCAGCCACAACAGTGAGGGCAGCAAGAGCGCCCACTAAAGCTAATTTAAGAAACTTATTCATATTAATCATCCTTTCTGCGGTCAAAGTGTAAACGTCCGCATATCATACGAATATTATAGTATTTAGTTAGGTAGACGTCAAGCGAAAAGGACTGCCGCAGGCGTAGCGCCCGCAACAGTCCTAAAATGCGGTTTAAGCAGTTAACTAAGCGCAAGGCTTATTTAATCTGGCTCATTACCTCAGCAGCAAAGTCCTCTTGCTTCTTTTCAATGCCTTCGCCCAGTTGGAAGCGAGCAAATGCCAGAACCTCGGCATTGTTAGCCTTCAGCAGCTTAGCGATGGTTTGGTCAGGATCCTTAACGTATTCCTGGTCAACCAGGCAAACTTCCTTATAGTATTTGTTAATGCGGCCCAAAACCATCTTTTCGATGATCTTTTCGGGTTTACCTTCGTTTTTAGCCTGCTCAGCCAAAACCTCTTTCTCATGCTCCAGCTCAGCAGCAGGAACCTGAGAACGCTCCAGGTAGCTGGGGTTAGCAGCTGCAACATGCATAGCAATATCCTTGCCCAGTTCAGCACTACCGCCCTTAAGCTCAACCAAAACGCCGATCTTGCCGCCGCCATGGATGTAAGCAGCAACCTGGCCTTCAGGAGCCTCGAACAGAGCAAAACGACGAACGGAAATCTTTTCACCGATCTTAGCAACGCTTGCAGTTACCAGGTCAGCAACACTTTGGCCGTCCAGCTCGGAAGCCAGCAGAGCGTCAACGTCAGCCGGTTTGGTAGCAACAATGTGAGCAGCGATTTTGGTAACCAGCTCTTTAAAGTTATCGGTTTTAGCTACGAAGTCAGTTTCGCAGTTGATTTCAACAATGGTGCCGATCTTGCCGTCAGCAGCAACAAATGCGCCAACAACGCCCTCAGCAGCAATACGGCCAGCCTTTTTAGCAGCAGCAGCCAGGCCTTTTTCACGCAGGAAGTCAATAGCCTTGTCCATATCGCCTTCAACAGCGGTCAGGGCCTTTTTGCAGTCCATCATACCTGCGCCGGTACGCTCACGCAGTTCTTTAACTAATGCAGCAGTAATTTGAGCCATCAGTTATTCCTCCTCTAATTGTTATCTTTACGCTTGGATTATTCAGCTTCTTCGGTTGCCGGAGCTTCTTCAGCAGCTTCTTCGGTCTGCATACCCTGACGGCCTTCCAGTACAGCGTCAGCCATCTTAGAGGTCAGCAGCTTTACAGCGCGGATAGCGTCGTCGTTTGCAGGGATTACATGATCGATTTCGTCCGGATCGCAGTTGGTATCAACAGTTGCAACGATAGGAATGTTCAGCTTGTGAGCTTCCAGAACAGCGATGTGCTCTTTGCGGGGGTCAACGATGAACATAGCGCCCGGCAGTTTCTTCATATCTTTAATGCCGCCCAGGTATTTGGTCAGCTTTTCCATTTCATGCTTCAGGCCGATAACTTCCTTCTTCGGCAGAACATCAAAGGTGCCATCTTCTTCCATAGCTTCCAGCTTGCGCAGGCGAGCAATACGGGTTTGGATGGTTTTGAAGTTGGTCAGCATGCCGCCCAGCCAACGCTCGTTAACATAGAACATGTTGCAGCGGGTAGCTTCTTCCTTCATAGCCTCTTGAGCTTGTTTTTTGGTGCCGACGAACAGAATGCTCTCGCCGCTGGCAGCAACCTCACGGATGAAGTTGTAAGCTTCGTCAACCTTTTTTACAGTTTTCTGCAGGTCGATGATGTAAATGCCGTTGCGCTCGGTGAAGATGTACGGAGCCATCTTAGGGTTCCAACGACGGGTTTGGTGACCAAAATGAACACCAGCTTCAAGTAATTGTTTCATAGAAATAATAGCCATTTTTGTTTCCTCCTGTTTTTTCCTCCGCAGGAATGGGTTAGTAATTCTTCTCTACGCGGCAAAACGTAGCAACAGATGAATTTCCCTGCGTGTGAGTTTTTTACACCAAACTATTTTATCACAAACTTAGCAAGCAGGCAAGGGGTTGAATGTGTAAAGTGTTAAATTTTTGACAAACATCACCCATTCACTATCTTCTCCAGCAATGCTGCCTCTTTAGCCTTGGCAGCCTCATCTACCCTTGTCGTAATTTCCAGACTGCCATTAATCGGATTGCGGTTCACAACGATATCGGCCGCATAGGCACGGTCCAAAAGCTCTTCGATAAACACCTTATCAGGCACGTCATCCGCCAGCAGGCGTCCCTCACCCAAAAGCAGGATGCGGCTGCAATACTTAGCAGCCAAATTTAGCTCATGCACCACCATCAGCACCGTTTTGCCCATGGCGGCAAGCTCACGTGCAAAGCGGAAGATTTCCTCCTGATAAACCATGTCCAGCCCCGTGGTAGGCTCATCCAAAAATAGTACAGGAGTCTGCTGCGCCAGCACCTTGGCCAGCAAAATACGCTGCTTCTGACCACCCGATACCTCGGTGACGGGCTTATCTGCCAAATCCTTCGTACCTGTGTAATCCATGCAGTCCAGCGCCAGACGCTTGTCATCCTCGCTCTCCTTTTGCCACCATTTGAGGTAGGGGTAGCGTCCTGCCATTACAATGTCCTGGCCCGTGTAGCCAAAACCCACCTCGACATGCTGTTGCAAATAGGCAACCTTGCAGGCCAGCTCCTTGTCGCTGTAGCTTTCTAAAGCCTTACCAAAAAACAGCACCTCGCCCTCCTGCTTGGGCAACATACCGCGGATCGTCTTAAGCAGCGTACTTTTGCCTGCGCCGTTACAGCCGATAATTCCCACCAGCTCACCCTCGCCAATAGTAAAAGAGGCCTTACTGATGACGCAGCGGCTGCCATAGCCAATCGATAAATTTTTAACTTCCAGCACTGGAGAATCCATTTATTGCATCCCGTCCTTTTATCTATGTTTATTGCAAATAAAATATCCTTTAAAATACATATGCAGCCAATCTAGTACATTATATCACGTGATCCGTATCTTAACAACCTACTACAGCTTTCCTATCACAAAGGGCTGCCACACTCCTCACAGTGTAGCAGCCCTTGCTCTGTTATTTTATAACCTTTTCTTTGTATGGACATTCTTCCAGCAGCATACATTCACCGCACAGCGGCTTGCGTGCCTTGCAGATTTCACGCCCGTGCCAGATAAACCAATGGTGCGCGTCGCCCCACTTGGCACGCGGGATAATCTTTTCCAGATCAGCCTCGGTCGCCAGCGGATCGCTACCCTTAGCCAGCCCCAGGCGGTGTGACACACGAAAGACGTGCGTATCCACGGCCAGCGCAGGGATGTTGAAAATAATGCTGGCAATGACGTTAGCCGTCTTCTGCCCCACGCCCGGCAGCTCCATCAAGGTTTTGATATCGCCTGGGATGGTGCTGTTAAAGCGCTCCACCAGCATATGACAGGTAGCCAGTAAATTTTTGGCCTTAGCGTGATACAAACCGCAGTCACGGATTTCGGCCTCCATTTCCTTTTGCGTCAGAGCGCCCATCTTCTCGGGTGTGTTCAACCGCGGAAAAAGGCGCGCTGTGATCACGTTCACGCGCTCGTCCGTACACTGTGCAGACAAAATAACGGCCACCAAAAGCTCGAATGGCGAATTGTAGTGCAACGCGGTTTTACGCCCGTGGTACCTAGCCTCTAATTTAGCTAAAATTGCTTCACGTTGTGCCTTACGCAGCATCAGTTGGTCAGGCTCCTTACAGGCGCAGGGATGCGACCGCCGCGGTTAATGAATTTTTCAGCGCTGAACTTCTTCACGCCCAAAATCGGCGCATAACCCAAAAGACCGCCAAACTCTACCTGGTCACCCACGTCCTTGCCGGGAACGGGGATAAGGCGCACAGCCGTGGTCTTGTTGTTGATCATGCCAATGGCCGCCTCATCCGCAATAATGGCCGAAATAGTGGCCGCCGTAGTATCGCCCGGGATAGCGATCATATCCAGGCCCACAGAGCAGACACAGGTCATGGCCTCCAGCTTTTCAAGCGACAGACTGCCGCGTTCTACGGCAGCGATCATGCCTGCGTCCTCGCTCACAGGAATAAAAGCGCCGCTCAGGCCGCCAACGTAGCTAGATGCCATCAGGCCGCCTTTTTTTACTGCATCGTTAAGCATAGCCAGCGTTGCCGTCGTGCCAGGGCCGCCGCAGCTTTCCAAGCCGATCTCTTCCAAAATATGTGCCACACTATCACCAATAGCAGGTGTTGGTGCCAAGGACAGATCAATAATGCCAAACTGCGTATTTAAGCGGCGTGCAGCCTCCTGTGCCACCAGCTGGCCCACACGCGTAATCTTAAAGGCAGTCTTTTTGATGGTTTCAGCCACCATGCCGATGTCACCGTCACGTACCTGCTCCAAGGCATATTTGACCACGCCAGGGCCGCTGACGCCGACGTTGATGACGCTCTCAGGCTCGGTAACGCCGTGGAAGGCACCTGCCATAAAGGGGTTATCCGGTACTGCGTTGCAAAAGACCACTAGCTTAGCGCAGCCGATGGCATCACGGTCAGCAGTACGGGCAGCGGCAGCCTTCACCACCTCACCCATCTGCTTTACAGCGTCCATATTAATACCGCACTTGGTAGAGCCTACGCTCACCGAGGAGCAGACAATATCCGTAACGGCCAAAGCCTCGGGTATGGAGGCGATCAAATTGCGGTCACCCTTGGTATAGCCCTTGTCAACCAAGGCGCTGAAACCGCCGATAAAGTTAACACCCACCTGCTTGCCTGCCCTGTCTAAGGCCTGAGCCAAAGGCACGTAATCGGTAGCGTCGCAGCTTTCACCCACCATAGAAATTGGCGTTACGCTAATGCGCTTGTGGATGATGGGTACGCCCATCTCCACCTCAATGTCCTCGCCAGTCTTTACCAGATGCTCAGCCTTGTGGCAGATCTTGTCATAAATTTTCTGTGCTGTCACCTTGATATCAGGATGACCGCAGTCACGCAGACTGATGCCCATTGTGATCGTGCGCACGTCCAATTTATTTTGGGTTATCATGCGCGTAGTTTCTAAAATATCCTGTGTATTGAATAACATGGCGGCCTCCTATATGCGGTGCATAGCGGTAAAAATTTCTTCGCTCTGCAGGCGGATCTCCACGCCGATTTCCTCGCCCAAGGCAGCCATCTTGTCGCGCGCTGCTGCCAACGGCACGTTAGCATTAGTCATATCGGCAATCAGCACCATGTTAAAAAAGCCCTGCATAATATTTTGGTTGATGTTAATGATATTAATATTCATGTCGGCCAAGGCATTGCTTACCTTGGCAATAATGCCTACCTTGTCCTCGCCTACGATAGTTAATACAACTCGCATTGTCTGCGTCCCCCTTCAAAAAGCTAAAGCTAAAAGAATAATAGCGGCACATATAGTACCGCTACCATTTTACCACAATATCTGGCTGTTGTCTTGCATATATTTAAGAGCGAACATCTCTGTCAACTCATTAACGTTCCCTGTCACATCCTCTAACAGGGAATGTAGCGACTAAAGCTTTCAATTCCAAGGCATCACACCCTCTTCGAAAACTTCATAATAAACTCCGTTCCCTCTCCCACCGTGCTTACCACGCGGATGCTGCCACCATGAAAGCCCACACCGTGCTTAACGATAGAAAGACCCAATCCCGTACCATCAATAGCTTTGTGACGACTGCGGTCCACACGGTAAAAGCGTTCAAAGATATGCGGCAGCTCGTTGGCAGGAATACCCATGCCGGTATCGGCAACGCTCACAACCAGCTTGCTTTCAGTCTCTGCCAAGCGCAGGGTGACACTACCACCAGCATGGTTGTACTTTAGGCCGTTATCCACCAGGTTAAAGAAGATCTCCTCCATCAAGGATGCTATGCCCAGCATTTTACTACTGCCTGCCGTAGCATCCTCCAGCTTGACCTCTATCTGCAGCTTAGCTGCCTTATCCTTCAGACGTGCCAACGCGCTCTGCGCCGCATCCTGCAGCGTGAACTCCTCCAGCATGTCGTGCGACAGCTCGTCCAATTTGGAAAGCTTAATGATATCATCAATCAAGTGCAGCAGGTTTTGCGCCTCGTCGTATATCTTTTGCAAAAAGCGGCGTGTATCTTCGGGCTTCACCAGGCCGCTGAGCATGATCTCGGAATAACCCAGCACCGACTGCAGCGGCGTTTTCAGCTCATGCGACACGTTGGCCGAAAACTCACGACGCAGCTTTTCGGAGGCAGTGCGCTCCGTCACGTCCATAATCATCAGCACAAAGCCCTTGTCGGCAATACGGCTACCGTTGAGCTGATAGTAGCTGCTGCCACGGTTCACCACCAGGCGTCCCTTGCCATTCGCTTCAATTCTCTGCAGCAGGCTGCGCACCTCGTCACTGTCATCAAACATCAAAAAGCTGGTACCCAAAAGCTCCTGCTTCTGCCTGCCAAAAAACTTCACCGCACTTTTATTCAGAGATTCTATCTCCCACACGGGGTTTAAAAACAGCATGCCCTCGTCCATGTTATTAGACACGGTCTTCAGCTCCTGCTTTTTGTTCTTATACCGGCGCATCTCCTTTTGCAGCTTTTGCTGCTGCAGCTCAAAATGCTGCACTATGGGCTGCAGCTCGGGGTACACCACACTTTGGGAATCTGGCTGCTCCAGGTTGAGGCTTTCGAGCGGACGCAGTACCCTGGCCGTAATGCTTTTGGCCGCAAAAAAAGCACCTGCCAGCACCAAAAGCGCCAGCAGTACAAAATACCCCAGCAGCACATTAGCCTCCTGGTAGATAGCGTCGTTAGTGCGCGACATACGCAGCACGTTGCCGTCAGGCAAAAGCACAGCATAATACAAAATGCGCCTGCCCAAGGTTTCGGATGCTCGCTGGCTGCGGCCCTCGCCATGCGCCAGCGCCTGCTGCACCTCCTCGCGCTGCAGATGGTTTTCCATCGACTCGGCATCGGCATAGTTGTCGTACAGCGCCCGTCCGTCAGGCGCGATCAATGTCACGCGGTCTGCCAGCTGTAAGCGCTTCAGCTCGCTTACAGGTATTTTGCCATCACCATCGGCCACAATCAAAAGGTTGGCCTCGCGCTTGAGACTGGCATAGCTGTCG
>CAVAHH010000065.1:0-8766 GCA_963588395.1 bacterium | reverse complement strand
TAACAGCTCTGTAACTAACGTAGAATATGTAAACCAACAGATTGCAGAAGCAGCACTTTCTGCAGGCAACGGCATCGATATCACCAACAAGGTTGTTTCTGTAAAGCTTAAGGAAGGCGAAAGCAACCTGATAGTTGACCAAAGCGGTCTGTCACTGAATAAGTCCCTTGCGGTTGACGGCGTTGACGCAGGCGGTACAGTGATCGATAGCAGCGGTTTGAGCATCGGAAACAATACCTACGTAAGCAGCAGCGGTCTCAACGCTAACGACCAAAAGATTACCAACGTGGCGCCAGGTGAAATCAGCGCTACCTCCACCGACGCCATCAATGGCAGCCAGCTGCACGCCACTAACGAGCGGGTATCTAAGGTTGAGGGCGATATCGCCAACATCAATACCGAGATCACTGATATTAGGGGTGACATAAATACCATCAACAATAGGATTGATGGCATCGATGCCGAAATTACCGAGATCAACACCAAGGTTGAGACAAATACTCAAAATATCGCTACGAACACCGAAAATATCAGCAAGCTGGATGTCCGCGTAACTAATGTTGAGGAGCTGGCTAAAAAGCATACTACCGTTGAAGAAGGTAGCAATATTACTGTTACCGAGGGTAAAAATGACGACGGTGGCAAAAAATACACTGTGGCCTTGAATGATGAAATTTCTCTTAATAAAGTTACCACAGGCGATGCCGTTATGAATAATGACGGCCTTAAGGTTGGCGCGAATGTGAGCGTAACTAAGGACGCCGTAATCGCAGGCAGCACCTCCATCAGCGACGACGGCCTGAAGATTGGAGACAATACTTATGTAAGCAGTGATGGTCTTAACGCCAACAGCCAAAAGATTACTAACGTTGCCGCAGGCGAGGCTGATACTGACGCAGTGAATGTAAGTCAGTTGAATGCTACTAATGAGCAGGTTATCAACAACAGCAACCGCATCAGCAAGCTGGGTGACCGTGTGAACAAGGTTGGCGCCGGTGCTGCCGCACTCGCAGCTCTGCACCCGATGGATTTTGACCCGGATGACAAGTGGAGCTTTGCCGCAGGCTATGGCAACTATGCCGGTCAGAACGCAGCCGCTATCGGCGCTTACTACCGCCCGGATGAAAAGGTAATGTTCAGCGTTGGCGGCACTGTCGGCAACGGTGAGAACATGGTGAACGCAGGCATCAGCTTCGCGCTGGACCGCACCAACCGCGTAAGCAACAGCCGTACCGCTATGGCCCGCGAGATTGTGGATCTGCGCGGACAGCTGACGCAGGTTACTGCCGAGCTGGCCAGCCTTAAGGCTACGCTGGGCGTGATTGACGAAACCAAGACCAAGCTCTTCCCGGACGTGCCTGCTAACCATTGGGCATACGAATATATCAGCAAGCTGGCCGGCAATGGCTACATTGAAGGTTATCCGGACGGTAACTTTGACGGCAACCGTCTGATGACCCGCTACGAGTTTGCCGCTATGCTGTATCGTGCAATGGAAAAGGGCGCAGCACTTGAGGAAAAAATTATCAACGAATTTGCGCCGGAGCTGGGACGCATCCGTGTAGACCGCATTAGCGGCAAGGATGGCGACCGCGACAAGATTGAGCGCGTACGCGTGAACGGCCCCAAGAACGAGCGTGACCACTACGGTAGCAAGCTGAAATAACAAATCATCTCCATGTCCTGACTGCTGACAGCCGGTGTGCATAGCACCGGCTGTGGCGGTAGGGCGTCGCTCCCATTAGCAGGCACTGCTTCGACCGGCAGTGAAGACTGAGGGAGCAGTTACAACACCAGGGCGCCTCACCCGTGCAGGCGGGTGGGGGGTTCTTTGTTGTTCTGCGTAAGGCTTTAGTCAGAGCCTCTCCTTTTAGGAGACAAGGTGAATTGCCCGTTAGGGCAAGAGAGGGCGCCCTGGGGCGGGTGTCAGCGTAGCTGAAGGAGAAGTTTGCAATAGCTTAGGCTTAATGTAGTCGGAGATAGGTTTATTTTAAAGCTATAGAATTCTTGGGTCTTGAATGCAAAATTTTCTTTACAGTCAAAATCTTGCAAGGAATAGACGTATGTGATGTAATGATAAATAATTAATCATCTGTTTAATATAAGAGGATACAATAATAGGATACTTTGCTAATGTGGAAAACTATCTTAAACTGACAGATTAAGAGCAGCCTGAGCTGCAGGGTAATGAGTTTGTGAATGTAACAGTTGTTACAGTGCATAAATGTGAAAAAATTGTGTTGTAGGAGGAATTTGTATGTACAAGAGAATTAAGCTTCGTGGACAAAAATCTTTGGCCAAGGCTGTGCTGTTGGGTCTGGCGCTGAGCAGCGTGTTTGCAGGTGCTGCGTTTGCATAGGGAACACATGACCTGTTCATTAACCAACGCAATGCAGAGCATCAAACTGATACCACGGTAATGAACAAGTGGGATTGGACAACTGATTTGGATTATAATCAGTATGCGTATACTCTCAGTTTTCAAGACAGACATCTTGATAATGAAGTAAACGTGTATGATGAAGCTACTAAGACCGTATCTTATAACAACATCACCATTGTTATGAACAAGGAAGAGTTAGCTGGCTTGGACTTTAAGGGCTCTGCAACAGCTATTATCAATGAATACCAAAACCGTCATTTGGTTGCAGATGGTGACGTGTACATCAAGAATAATATAGATGCTCCTGGTAGCACTAATGCAATTTATACCTATAGCAGTGGTGATGATAAGGTTGCTATTGACTTTAGCAAGGCACACAGCGTAGTCGTTATCGCCAATGGTTTGACCAGATACAAGGGAAGCCAGGCTCTTACTGCTAAGGAGGGCGGCTCCATCGTTATTACCACAGATAAAGCTACCGGCTACAGCAAGATTATCGGCGATATTGATATGTCGAGAAAAGGCAAGGAAAACACCATTACCTTGGATTTAAATAACGCTAATTCCTATTGGTATGGCTCGCAGGTAGCAGATAAAAAAGATGATGCCGGCAGACCTATTTATGGCACTCTTAACCTGACTATCAGTGATGGTGCAAAATGGATTTACACTAATGGTATAAATAGGGAGGTTAGCGGCCTCGACACTGAATCCTTTGCCACCGGCCGTCATCTCAGCGCTGTAACCTTAAAGGACGGCGGCATCATTAACCTGTGCAATGCAGATGTCAAAGCTACTTTTGCTAACGTCAACGACGACAAGGCTTTGAAGAGTGACAAGGAAGGCTATGGCGGCAACCTGAGCCTGTACGACAATGGCGACCATCGTTATGTTTCCATCGGCAACCTGCAGGGCGAGGGCGGTATCTTTAAGCTTGATTTGCAATACACCGGCAGTGACGAGGCTATTTACGATGCAGCCGCTGTAACCGATAAGAGCGACTACATTTACGTTACCGAAGAGGGCAGCGGTAGCCAGGACGTGCAGTTTGTGGCAGCTGACGCCAAGCTGGATGACATGACTACAGATAGCAGGCTGTATTTTGCTAACGACAAGAGCGGTGGCGTTACCTTCACCAGCAGCACTGTAGACGCATTGTCCCCCAAGGTTAGCGCAGCTAATTTGTATGATTACGAATACAAGGTGAAGAGCGAGGAAACTGCCGAGGACGGCATTGACTGGTACATCGGCCTGGACAAGGGCGGTGAAAACGAAAACAAGAAGACTGTTGACGGCGTATCCAAGGCAAGCTTTGCACTTGCTACCGACATGGACCGCCTGAATAAGCGCCTGGGCGAAGCACGTTACCTGGAGGGTGACGACGGTATTTGGGTTCGTTACCGTCATGCACGCACCGGCTGGGAAAACAGCTTTAAGACTAACAGCAATATGATCCAATTGGGCTACGATAAGCTCAAAATGGAAAAGGACGGCAAGCATTACCGTGGCGGCGCTTTGGATTATACCGATGCCAGCACCAGCCTGAGCGGTGTGAGCGGCCATGGCGATCTGGATCGTTATGCTCTCAGCCTGTACGATACTTGGATTGGCGATAAAGGTCATTACTATGATTTGGTTCTGCGTGCCGGCCGCGTCAACAGCGAATTTGACGCCCTCACCCGCGCCAGCGAAACCATTAAGGGCAAATATCATCAATTCTTTGTCGGCATCAGCGGTGAATATGGCCGCAAGCTGGCCAGCAGCAACGGCTGGTATGTAGAGCCGCAGGCACAGCTGCAAATTGCCCGCGTTGACAGCGCTGATTATACTACCAACTATGGCGTGAAGGTTGACCAGGATGCTGCCACCAGCGTTATCGGCCGTTTGGGCTTCCGTCTGGGCCGTGATATGAGCGATACCAGCAACATCTACCTGAAGGCAGACTGGCTGCATGAATTCTGTGGTGATCAGGAATATCGCCTGACCGCTGCTGACGGCAGCACTACCGGTAAGTTCGATGGTAAGGACAGCTGGTGGGATGTAGGTCTGGGCGCAGACTTTAAGATGGGCGACAGCTCCTACCTGTATTGCGACTTTGAACGCACCTTAGGTGGCAACTATGACTGCACCTGGCAGGCAAATGTCGGCGTACGCTTTGAATTCTAAAACAAAATAGCTTAAGCTTTAATGAGGCTGCAGTGCTGCGGCCTCATTTTTCTTTGTGCAAATTTCACATTTTCCTGTCAGATTTTGTCCTTGTGGGTATATGCTTTAAGTGTAAAATTTGATATAATTAATTGGATAAGATTGGTTTGTTGCTATTGTATAATTTAGAAGCTGGAGGAGATTTTTTTGGAAGAGTTGTATCGCGAAGAATCTGGCACAAGCACCCAAAGAAAAATTTTTGCCGTCATTGCCCTGCTGATGATTGGCTGGCTGTATTGGTATGAATGGGATATGCTGCAGAGGACGCACACCATCGACGTGCTGGGCTGGGGCATGAACACCGTGCTTTTGGGACTGTGGATTTGGCGTGTTGCCTTTGGCTATACGCTGATTTTGTACAAGGACCACAGGCTGGAGGTTATCAGCCATGGCCTGGGCTTTATCCGCCGTAGCTACGTGGTGGATCTCACCCGCACCGAAAGCTATACCAATAAATACGTCAAGAGCTTTTTCCGCAAAACGCCGATCAAGCACTACATTCACCGCTACTGTTCCCTGGATAATAACCAGATGCGTCTGTTGGTGTTTGGCGAGGGCGAAAAGAATAAGCTTGCAGGACTTTTATTTAAGTCCAGCGACGAGTTTGTCAAGCACCTACGCAAGCAGATGCCGGATAAATTTATCCAGCTGTAGTCTGGCTATTAATGAGAGGAGGCTGTCCCACAGATGGAAGCATTAGCTGCTGTTGACCCCATTGCTATTTGCACCCGTGTTATGCAAATATTTTTTGGTTCCTTCATTTATATTTATTTAATCGCTAAGCTTGTAGGTCCCGATAACAAGCTGGCCTGGTTCAGAAAACGCAAGAAATATACCTTTTTTAACCGCCGCGGTATCTTTGGCGAGGATATTAACTTTGGCTATCCTGTCTGCTGGCAGGGTGTTATTGTGTTCCTGGCTATTTATGGCGTAGTCTTTGGCTTTGGCTATTGGTATATTTTTGTTCACGCATATTAAGATTATACACAAGAGAGGATTTGCGTAAATGGCAGAAATTAGAGGTATTGTTGTTAAAAAGCAGGGTGAGCGCGCCGAGGTGAAGGTTGACAAAACCGAAAGCGAGCTGACCGGTCTGCCTAAATATATTGACTGCTGGAACCCCGTAGGGGCGAAGGCAGGCGATGTGATTGGCGCGGAATACCGCGATTTTGATCAGAAGAAGGCTAAGCTTATCATTTATGGCCTGCCTGCTTTGGGGATTTTGGCAGGTGTTGCCTGCGGTCATAGCACGGCGATTTTCTTCCATATGGACGAGCTGCCGTTTATCGCAGGCTGCATTGTTTTGTGGCTCATCGTAACCATCAACTATGCGCGCATTTTTAAGCGTGATGCTGTGCGCGAGGGTAAGCAGGCTGTTATTTTTGAAATCCAGCAGCCTAAAATGGTTATTGATATGGGCAAAAAGGATTAAAGATGAAGGTTGTTTTGGCATCGGCTTCGCCGCGCAGGCAGGAGCTTTTGCGGCAAATCGGCCACACGCCCGTGGTGCGGCCTGCATCCTTTGCTGAGTCTGGCGGCGCTGCCAGCCAGGCGCACGAGGTGGCACTGCATAACGCCGTGGGCAAATGTAGCGCCGTGGTGGCCGAGGTGGGTGACAGCCTGCCTGTTATTGCTGCAGATACGATAGTTGTGATTGATAACGTTATTTTAGGCAAGCCGCAGGATGCGGCTGACGCCAAGGCTATGCTTATGCGCCTCGCAGGCCGTACGCATCAGGTGATGACAGGTGTGGCGGTGCGCTACCGTGGGCGGCAGCTGGCCGAGGTGTGTGTTACTGATGTAAGCTTCCGCCGACTGACGGAGGCACAGATTGCTGCCTATGTGGCTACAGGCGAACCGCTGGACAAGGCGGGAGCGTATGGCATACAGGGAAAAGGCGCTGTTTTAGTAGAAAAGATTAATGGCTGCTACAGCAATGTGGTGGGCTTGCCGTTGGCAAGACTGCAGGCAATGCTGGACGAGCTGGGAGCGAATGGAGCTATGACAGAGAGTGACTAACGCTGCTAAAAGCAGTACCTGCCGTATGGGCAGTGGTGATTTTAGCAGTATCGACAAAAGTATTAGTACAGAAAGAATCAAAAATCTTCCCTTAGAGGACAGACCACGGGAAAAGCTTTTTCTGCGTGGGGTGGAGGCGCTGACGGATGCAGAGCTGCTGGCAATTTTACTGCGCACAGGCACTGCACGTAAATCGGCGCTCGATATTGGTAAGGAGCTTACTGCTGACGGCGGCCTGTACAGGCGGCTGGCAGGAGTAAGAAGCCTTAATGAGCTTATGCTAATAAAGGGGATGGGGCAGGCCAAGGCGGCAACTGTTTTGGCGGCACTGGAAATTGGCAGACGCATAGCGTCCGCCCGCCCTTTAGATAAAATCCGCATTGGCTGTCCGCGTGACGGTGCGGCGTATTTGATGCCGCGGTTGCGCTATGCCAATAAGGAGCAGTTTTTGGTAATCTTGTTAAACAGTAAAAATAAAGTAATAAGCACGGAAGTGGTTTCGGAGGGTTCGCTAAACTCTTCCATCGTGCATCCGCGTGAGGTGTTTGCACCGGCGCTGCTGCAGCACGCCGCCGCTATCTGCGTGGCGCATAATCATCCTTCGGGTGACCCTGCGCCCAGTGCGGAGGACAGGCAGCTGACAGCAGTGCTTACAGCTGCGGGTAGGACGCTGGGTATACCGCTTTTAGACCATATCATTATCGGGGATGGTGCTTATTACAGTTTTCAGGAAGATGGAGCTTTGGAAATTTAGGAGGACAGCAGTAATGAAGTTTAATTTCCCGAATATCAGTATTTTTGACAATATGTCGGATGACATGGGCATAGATTTGGGCACAGCGAATACGCTGGTGCATTGCAAGGATAAGGGAATTATTATCCGCGAGCCGTCGGTTGTGGCCGTGGAAAAGGATACTAACGAGGTTTTGGCTATCGGCGCTGAGGCTAAGCGTATGATTGGCCGTACTCCCGGCAATATTATCGCTATCCGCCCGATGAAGGACGGCGTTATTGCCGACTACGAAATCACCCAGTCCATGCTGAAGTATTTCATCAAGCAGGCCATGGGTCACCGCACCTTTATGCGTCCGCGCATCCTCGTTGGTGTGCCCTCCGGCGTCACCGAGGTGGAAAAGCGTGCCGTTATCGATGCCACTATCGAAGCAGGCGCACGTGAGGCCTATCTGATTGAAGAGCCGATGGCAGCGGCAATCGGCGCAGGCTTGCCGGTGCAGGAGGCAACAGGCAGCATGGTAGTTGATATCGGCGGTGGCACCTGTGAGGTAGCAGTCATTTCGCTGGGCGGCATCGTTGTCAGCAAGAGCGTGCGCTGCGGTGGTGACGCTATAGACAGCGCTATCGTACGTTATATCCGCAAGGCGTTTAATATGTTTATCGGTGAACGCACTGCTGAAAATATCAAAATTGAAATTGGCACGGCAATGAAGGTGGATAATCCCGCAGTGTTGGAGGTGCGCGGCCGCGACCTTTTGAGCGGTCTGCCCAAGAGCATCGAAGTAAACGCCAACCATATCTGTGAGGCCGTAAGCGAGCCTGTGAGCATGATCGTGGACGCGGTACGCAACACCTTAGAGCGTACGCCACCCGAGCTGTCGGCAGATATTATGGACAGAGGTATTGTAATGACAGGTGGCAGCTCTATGCTGCACAATCTGGATAGGTTGATTTCGCGGGAAACAGGTATGCCTGTATTTGTGTCTGATGAAGCGCTGAACTGCGTTGCCTTGGGCACAGGTATTGCTGTAGAAAATATTGACATCTATCGTAAGGGTTTTATGACCTCTAAATAATGGGGCTGTGAAATGAACAAAAAGGTAATGCTGGGCATTTTGACCGTGCTCATTCTGCTGGCTATGCTGGCGATGGCTATTGCAGGCAAAAGCCGTTTCCCGCTCGTCAACAAGGCTGTTTCCTTCGTGGTGCTGCCGGTTGAAAACGTGCTGACGAATATGGGGACTGCCGGCGATGGCGTGCGCGGTTATTGGAAGGCCCTCACAGTAATGCAAAGTGAAAATGAACAGCTGAAGCAGGAAAATGCCGAGCTGCGGAGCGCTAACATCCAGATGGCCACGCTGTTTGCCGAAAATCAGCAGCTACGTGCGCTTTTGGAGTACAAGGAGCAGCATAAAACGCAGAAG
>CAVAHH010000064.1:0-8881 GCA_963588395.1 bacterium | reverse complement strand
GGGTTGGATATACCAGTTTTGTGCATGGGTCTTAAGGATGTGGTTGTCGCTGCAGGCCCCGATGGCATTTTGGTGGCCGACAAGCTTGCAAGCAGTCACATCAAGCCCTTTGTGGAGCAAATAGCAGAGCCTGTGCGTTATGCCGAAAAATCCTGGGGCAGCTACGAGGTGGTGGACATAGAGCCTGCAAGTATGACGATAAAGGTTACGTTAAAGCCCGGCAGCAGCATGAAGTATCACAGCCACGCGCGCAGGGACGAGGTGTGGACGATTATCGCAGGCAGCGGCCGCAGCATCATCGACGGCATGGAGCAAAGGGTGCGCCCAGGCGACGTGATTGGTATCGCCGCAGGTTGCAGGCATATGCTGCTTGCCGACACAGAGCTGAAGGTGATAGAGGTGCAGCTTGGCAGGGAGATAAGCGTTGATGATAAGCAAATCCATGAGCTGTGAGGAGCCGTTTTTATTGCAGCCTGCCTACAAGGATTATTTGTGGGGTGGCACGCGACTTATTGAAAAATATGGCATAAACGCCCCCGCTCCCCTGGCTGAAGCGTGGGAATGCTCTACGCATCAAGATGGCTACAGCGTTATTGCCAGTGGTATGCTTAAGGGCAGAACCTTGGCAGAAGTGTTGCGTGAGCAGCCGCAGCTTTTGGGGACGAGGTACGCCCATCTGGGCGCGCTGCCGATTTTAATCAAGCTGATTGACGCAAAAAAGGATTTGTCGGTGCAGGTGCACCCCGGGGATAATTATGCTGTGACGCATGAGCAGGGAGAGCGCGGCAAGACCGAAATGTGGTACGTGCTGGAGGCCGATAGCAATGCTAGCCTCGTTTATGGCTTTAACCATGATATGTCGCTGGAAAGACTGCAGCAAAGCCTGCAGCAGGGGACGGTGGAGCGCTACCTGCAAAGGCTGCCTGTGCGTGCAAATGATGTGTACTTTATCCCGGCAGGCTTGGTGCACGCCCTGGGAGCCGGCGTGGTGGTGGCCGAGATACAGGAGAGCTCGGATTTGACCTACAGGTTATACGATTACAACCGCAAGGACAAAAATGGGCAAAAGCGTCAGCTGCACGTAGCCAAGGCACTGGCTGTCGCTAACAGGCGAAAAAGCAGCAGGCCCAGGCAGCCTGTGCGTATATTGCGCTATGCGCCGGGCAGCGCCCGGGAGCTGTTGTGCTGCTGCCAATATTTTGTGGTGGAGCGCCTGTTGATAAACACTGCCCGGAGTGCAGGAACTGTCGGCATTGCTGCGCCACTAGAAAGCTTTTTGGTGCTGCTGTGCATCGATGGCGGCGGTGAGCTGCTTTTTGACGGTGGCGCGCTGGCCTTTGCCAAGGGCAGCTGCATCTTTGTGCCTGCGGGAATGCAGGGCCTGCGTCTGCAGGGAAAGATGATGCTTTTATCAGTGCACTGCTAGCGGCGGGCTTGCTGCGTTAGTGCTTAATTATATCTGGAAGAGGATGTTAATGTGAAGATAGCGATAGTTTGCGACTGGCTGGAGGCGTATGGCGGTGCTGAGCGCGTTTTGGAGCAGCTTCTGGAGGTTTTCCCGGCTGCAGATGTATTTGCTGTTGTGGATTTTGTCGGCAAGGATGAGCGTCAGTTTTTGCGCAATAAAAGCGTGACGACTACTTTTATCCAAAGGCTGCCCTTTGCCAAAAGCAAATACCGCAGTTACCTGCCGCTGATGCCGCTGGCTATTGAGCAGCTGGATTTGTCGGCCTACGATATTGTGATAAGCAGCTCGCATTGCGTGGCCAAGGGCGTATTGACAGGCCCCAATCAGCTGCATATTTCTTACGTGCACAGTCCTATAAGATACGCATGGGATATGCAGCATCAATATTTGCACGAGACTGGCCTGGACAAGGGCCTCAAGGGCTGGCTGGCACGTTTGGTGATGCATTACATGCGCCTGTGGGATGTGCGTACTGCCAATGGCGTGGATTACTTTATTGCTAATTCGCGCTTTATCGCCAAGCGTATTTATAAATGCTATCACCGCCGCGCCAGCGTTATCTATCCTCCTGTTGACGTATCGGCCTTTGCCTGCTGCGAGGCTAAGGAGGACTTTTATCTGACCGTGTCACGCATGGTTCCCTATAAGCGCATGGATATATTGGTGGAGGCCTTTAGCAAAATGCCTGATAAAAGGCTGGTGGTTATTGGCAGCGGCAGTGAATTTGCCAAATGTAAAGCGCTGGCAGGTGCCAATGTACAGCTTTTAGGCTTTCAGCCGACTGACGTGGTGCGAGACTACATGCAGCGTGCCAAGGCGTTTTTGTTTGCTGCCGAAGAGGATTTTGGCATTGCGCCGCTGGAGGCGCAGGCCTGTGGTACGCCGGTGATTGCCTATGGGCGCGGTGGCGCGCTGGAGACAGTGCGTGGTATCGATAAGAGCGCGCCTACGGGAGTGTTCTTCGCGCAGCAGACAGCGGAGGCTGTGTGCGAAGCGGTGCGGCAGTTTGAAGCGCGGCAGGAGCTGTTCAGCCCGCAAAGCTGCCGCCACAATGCGGAGCAGTTTACCACGGAACGTTTTTGCAATGAGATAAAGGCTTTTGTAGAAAAACGCTACAGGAGAATATACGAATGATGAAAAAGCTTACGAGGTGTTGACCTAAATGCGTATAGGTATTGACGACAGAGCAATTAAATATTCGGGGATAGGCGTATATACCAACAAGCTGCGTCAGATGCTGTCGCAGACGGAGCAGGTGTATGCTTATGAAGATAATATAGATTTAAACCATGCAGGTGGCTTGGCTAAATATATTGCTTTTGTAAAGCGCGTGCTTAAGGAGCAGCTTGCCTTGCCTGCCTGGTGCAGGACCAACAAGCTGGATGTGTACCATGCAACGCGCAATTATGGCGTGCCCGTATTTGACAGCGTGCCTGTAGTTGTAACGATTCATGATGTTATTCCGCACGTTTTCCCCAAGCAATATTTGGGCAATATCCTGGTGCGTTACTATTACGAGCTGGCTTTGCGCATAGCAATTTGGCGTGCTAAAAAAATCCTTACAGTTTCGCAGTTTTCGAAAAGGGAGCTGGTGCGCTTATACGGTGTGCCTGCTGCTAAAATTGTGGTGACGCCGATAGCTGCCAGCGAAGCCTTTAAGGTGCTGCCTGCGGCGACGCTGCAGCAGGTGCGTGAGCGCTATGCTTTGCCTAAAAGGTATATCTTGACCATTGGCGGCAGCGAGTGGAGAAAAAACGTGGAGCGTCTGCTAAAGGTGCATCAAAAGCACTTTAGTGCGCAGTGCGAGCTGCTTGTTATTGGCGGCGCCTGGCGCGGGTATGATTTGGCTGCCAAGTATAAGGATGCTGTTGGAGTCAGGTTTCTGTCCAACTTGACGGAAGAAGACCTGGTAGCAATTTATAATATGGCAGAGCTGTTTGTCTTCCCGTCGCTTTACGAAGGCTTTGGCATCCCCATTTTGGAGTCTATGGCCTGCGAAACACCGGTTGTGACGGCGAATGCTGCTTCTATGCCGGAGGTTGGCGGCAGTGCTGCCATGTATTTTGACCCGTTGGACGAGGACGATATGGCAGCAAAGATAAAGCAGGTGCTGCAGGATGAAGCCTTGCGCGGGCAGCTTGTTGCCGCAGGAAGCGAGCGGGTGCGGCAGTATTCCTGGCAAAGCTGCGCCAAGGCAACGCTTGCTGTTTATGAGGAGACAGCAAAAAAGTAAATATTTAAATTTTCTCTGCTAAGATATCTTGGATATCACTAACTATAGCGTAGGAAAAGGAATAACCGCTGCTATCGCTTATAATACGGTGAACACAAGCAGAATAAAAAGAACCTCCGAGGAGGTTCTTTTCTTTATATATGCAAAATTTTTCGTAAGAGCACAAGCTACTTTATCCGCGCTCTTGAATCAATTTTTGGTACAGCTTCATCAGCTCTGCCACGCAGGCCGCCTCGCTGTTGAGCCTTTGCCAAAAGCCATACGCCTCCATAACGGCCCTGTCGTTGGCGCGGTGCGCGTCGCGCAGCTCCTTGGGCATCGTCAGCTCGTCGTACAAATCTGCCAGGCTGCTATCTGCGTACAGCGCCCGCGCGTCCAAAATTGCCTGCGCGGTGCGCTCGATACACGCTTTTTGTGCAGGGGTGGGCGTGGGCCAGGGGAAGTTGTTGTAAACGATGTCTTTGGAGTAGCGGTAATCGCTTTTTAGCCTGCCTGCGACAGCACGCATCCATGCCATGTGGACGTTGGATGTGAGGATGCCAAAGTGGTAAATGGTGGCGTTGGGGATGAGAAAGAGTAAATCACTAGCTATAATACTGCTATCCAAAAAACCTATAGGTATATATTTTCTGCGTTCTGATGATGTTTTGGGAACAGCAATATAATTACCACTTTCTGGTTGGGCAATTTGAGCAAACAGGGTTGGGGTTTCTGCGAGTTTTCTTGTGGCAGCGGCCTTGCTTTTCAGACGAAAATTTCTAACTTCATTTATGCGCTGTAACACAAAGCTACATTTTCGAATTTCGCTAGGGTTAGCATTTTTCAGCCATAAGCACCAGCGTTCTTTATTGTTAAGAAATTCTAATGCGCCAATATATAAATGAATCCATTTGGTTGCTAAAGGTTCTTTTTCTTCTATGAATTTCTTTTCTTCTTGGTTTAAGATGAATCCTCCGCCATCTCTAGGCATACTGCCAAATCTCATGTCAGGAACATTACATAAAGGATTACTTCTGTTTTCAATAAATGTTGTTTCAGCATCTAATAGATAAGGATTTATATTGTTAACAATTTTTACAATGTTGGCTCCATTATATATATATTTAGGAAGTTCTAATAGCTTGCTGCTGAAACCAACAATTACACAATGTACATGTGCTTTTAAATTTGCTTGGTCAGTTGTAAAATGAAGTTGAACACTTAATCAAAAAATAAAAATCCATAGTGATTTCCTGTGTTAAAATGGTTTTGCTATAAATCACAAACAAAGGAGCAATCACTATGGATCAAACCTATTTTAACACAACTGAGGACATTCGTAAACCTAGCCGTCACCTTTCGCTGGAAGAACGTGGTATGATTCAGGCTCTTAGCCAGCAAAACTATTCCCTGCGTAAAATCGCTGCCGTTATCGGTTGCGCTCATACAACCATTATGTACGAGCTCCGACGTGGAACTCCGGAAGCGAAAAGTAATCGAGGTCGTAAACCTCAATATACTGCGAAACGGGGGCAAAAAGCCTATGACGAGCATCGCAAGAACTCCAGAAGACCTTATAAAATTGACCGTGATGACTGCGAGCCGTTCATTCAATGGATGGCAGAGAAGATTCGCAAGCAGCATTGGTCTATCGATGTCTGCGTTGGCTACGCCAAACTGCACAAGTTGTTTGCTCTGGGGCAAATTCCCTGCACTAAAACGCTTTACAATATGCTATGGCAGGGCAAACTGCCAATTACGCTCTTTGAAGTCCCGAAGGTTCTTGGCCGTAAGCGACACAGAAAATGGGTCCGCAAAAACCAGCGCATAAAAGGCCGAAGCATAGAAGAACGGCCAGCCATTGTTGTTGAACGCAAGGAATTTGGTCATTGGGAAGTTGATACCGTTGTAGGGCGGCGTAAAGGGCGTGAAGCTGTTATCTTTACAGCAGTTGAGAAGCTTACAAGCACCTGCATTGCTATCCGTATCAGCAACCGTACAAGCGCAGGCGTTGAATCTGCTATGATCCAATTGGCAGACTGGTATGGGGAAAAGCATTTTTGCGAGATCTTCAAGACTATGACGGCGGATAACGGCCTAGAATTTGAGACTTTCTCTAAATTCGAGAGCTTAGGAACGAAGATCTATTTTGCTCATCCTTACAGCTCATGGGAACGTCCCCAGAATGAGCGGCAAAATGGTATGATAAGGGATTATATCCCCAAAGGAACATCCATAGAGCGCTTTTCTGATGATGACATTTTGAACATAGCTGATGAGTTAAACCAGCGTCCACGCCGTAGTTTGAGTTACCATGCGCCAATAGAAATATTTGAAGATATCCTCGATGGGATTTACGCTATTAGAAAAAATTTTTGATCAGAAGTGTTCAATTTGAACTTGCAATTTACGGTTCACTTTTTGTTGACTATTTACAAAGTATTGACTGTGGCCGTGGATATCCTTTGGAACGATTTCGGTGGCTTGCAAAAGAGGAGCGAACGCCTGAAGTTTTTCTCGGATGCGTTCCGTTACAAGCTGGAGCATATCGATGAAGGCCTTACTCCGGAGCAAGAAAAAGCTATGAAGGCTTTCGAGGACCAGACCAGCTATAGAATAGTATTCGATAAATAGAGAGGAATGGACAATGTATAGCAGACAGCAAAAGCTTAAAGATAAGTATAGAGAAGCTGGGTTGTGCCGTGATTGCGGTAAGCCTGTAATGATTAAGCCAGATAGTACGCCAGCTTGCAGGTGCGAAAGTTGTATGGAAAAGCACAGGGCAACGGAATATAAACGACATAAATCTCACCACGCCAAACGCACACCGAATACCGAAATTATTGAAGCATCTACACCTGTTAGGAAATTTCACAAATGCCAAAGCTGCGGTATCAATATAGGCCATTACTTTAATTTTTGTCCGTGGTGCGGTGCGGAACAGCCGTTAGAGGACGATTAACGGGACGTAAAAAAATCACATATAACAAGCGACCGTCATCACATGGTGGCGGTCATTTCCATCTAATTTGTTGACTAAAAAGTTAAGTAGCGGTAAAATATAGCAAGGTGTAGGAATTTATAGCAAGATATAGTCGTTTGTGACATGGAAGGAATGATTAAGATGTTTTTAGCAGATAGTGAAATAAAAAAGTTAAATGGTGTTATTACTCCGTTTAACGATGATTTATTGCAAGGTATCAGCTATGACCTTACGACGCGCTCATTCCATTACGTAGATAATGGCGGTGAACACAGCGAAGAGTATGTAGAGCTTAATCCTTTGGATTCTGTTTTTGTGTCTAGTAATGAAATAATTGCTCTGCCCGATAATTTATCTGCTGTCGTTGTGCTAAGAAATCGCTTTATACGTTTAGGTCTACGTTTAGATGCTCCGGTATATTTGCCGGGACATAAGACGCGCATTTTTTATCGAGTTACCAATATTTCTCAGAAGAAGATTGTTTTAGACACAAGTAGAAATCTGGCATCTATCATGTTCCAAACTGTTTCTGGTACTGTAGCGCATCCGTATGCCGGGAAATTTAGTGATGAGATGGACTTTAAGGGCTTGGGCGTTTACAAAGACGCATATAAAGGTATGCTGAAAGAAGCGGATGACAAGCTCAAAAAGTTGGACAAAATGGAGAGTTCTATTTATGGCAATGTTATGGTTATGATGGCAATATTCGTTGCTTTATTTAGTATTATCAATGTAAACTTGAATTTGGCAAAGTCTGATGTAAATGGCATCACCAAACTTCTTGTATTTAATTTGAGCACTGTTGGCTCAATAGCTGCGCTTGTTGGATTTATGCAGGCAGCTATAGCGAAAAAACATAACTGTATTTTGTTTGGTGTTGCAGCTGTGGCTATTATAGCAGCAGTTCTGCTTGCTGTATACAAATTCTAAAGCACCATCCTTTCGACCGTCCTGGCATAGGGCGGTCTTATTTTTTACACACAGACGCAACGGATAAATCGTATTCGATAAAAAATTCACATAAGTTTCACAAACTAGTGATTTTTAGCCGTGATTTTTTGTGGTATAATAAAACCGTGGATAAGTGTCGATAAAAATCGGCACTTATTTTTGTTTACCGAGCGTCTGGCTTTACAGCCGGGCGCTTTTTTCATGCCCAAATTTCGGAGTGGCTGCTGCCATTCTCAGCTGCTCCGACGGGCACCAAAAAAAATTAAGGAGTGAGTTATTATGCACATAAGACCATTGATTTTGGCAGCGCAAGTTCTGAAGCTTACTCCGCTGCTACAAGCGGCCGCTGTACTGGATGCAGAATGGGAAGAGTCAAAACATCCACGTAAAGCAAATGGGCAGTTTGGTTCTGGTGGCACTACGTTAAGTCATGAATGTGGAGGGACGAGTGGTGCTTTGAATGATAAAAACGACCCAGATTGGCAACGTCGCGATGCACATGCAAAGATTTTTTACGAAGCTAGACGAAAAAATGGGTTAGAAGCGTTTGTGGATAAAATTCACAAAAACACTGGTTATTCTAAGAAACGTTTAGAAAGTGTTTACAAGCATGTGTTTATAAATGAGTATGATTTAGCAAATGGACATTGTAGGTTCCATCCAAGCTTTGAAATGGCACAATCTTTTCAAAGACTTTTAGAAGGAGAAAATATACAGCCACATGATATTTTGATGCTTAAACACGAGCATTTAGAGCTTGCTATTATGCGTAAGCTTGGCTATAATTATGACAGGGCGCATGATTTGGCTAATACAAAATATAATTATAGTAAATCTGAAAAAGAGTGGAGGGAAAAACATGCTGACGCTTGAATTGCTAAAAGTAACTGATGAATATGTACAGTACAAATTTTTCCCAGAAGACGATAAAACTAACTATGGAATTGTTCAGGTTAACCTAAAGGATGCAAAGAGTCGTTTTGTCGTTCAAGATGCACTAGATGTTTCTGGTATGTATAAGGGAATGGCTATGGTTAGAGTGAGTGAGCTTGTAGAGACTGGAGAACTCCCAAAAACAAGTGCTTGTGCTTGGTATTAATCCATATGCAACACAGCGAAAAGTACAAACTGATAGCAGAAAAGCTAATCCGTGACCTGCCAGAGTTTAAGGACATCAGAGACACGGACGTCAAAATAGCTTATCTTGCCAGCGATGAAGAGAAAAAGAAGAACAGAAAAATCGTATTTGCAGACTGTAACCTTGTGA
>CAVAHH010000063.1:0-8906 GCA_963588395.1 bacterium | reverse complement strand
TGGAGGTGATCGTCATATCGTGCTTGTTCAGCTCCAGCGTCGTGTCCTTAGCCGTGGTTACAGAGCTATCAGCCGTCGTGATCGTGGTGGCATCCTTGGTGAACCTGTAGATGTTGTTGGTATCAGGCAATACGCCTGCATCTCTATATTCCTTATCCGTCGTATAATCGCCGGAAAGCTGTGTCGTGAAAGCTGTTTTGCTTTGAGTTGATGGCCAATCCTTGCCATAATCAACGCTGCTCTTATCCAAAGAACCTTGGCCGGTAGTGCTGTCATATTGAATGTCACCAACAAACTTGCTAATAGAAGCAGATGTCAGTCCTTCAGCAATTTTGGCGTAACCGGTCAGATTCTTTTCACCGTTCTTATAGCCTGTATAGTACAGCTTATTGGCCATAGCATTCAGGGCATCATTAATAACGTACTTATTGGTAAGGTCTATGCCGCTGCTATCAGTCAAAAGCGTAATACCGGATCCGCTGGTCGCGGTTCCGATGGTAATATTACCGCCATTAACCTTAGTTACGTCATCAGCAGCATGAGCCATAACCACCGTTGCATTGCCGTTGTAATTTTGGATACCCAAATTGCCGGCTGTGCTGTCCGTCATATCGATGGTCGGTCCACCACCTGCTGCGGCTGTCAACGAAAGCAATGCTACAGCAGCAGTGGACGCATTAAAGTTAGTAATAACGCTATCGCCCTTAAGCTGCCAAACGCTGTCTCCCTGCAGGTTCAAGGTAAAGTTGCTGCCGCTGTTAGCGCCGCTCCAGCTGGAATTATCATTTAGTGTAACGCTGGAATTGTTACCGCTGATATTGCCTTCATAGCCGGAATCATCCATCGTCAGCTGCAAGCCGTCGCCACTGCTGTCTCCCTTCCAGGTGGATTCATTCTTAAGGGTAACAGTTGCATCTTTACCTTCATTATCGCCTTCCCAAGTAGAATTATTCAAAGTTACGTGAATGTCTGCGCCCTTATTATCACCCTTCCAGGCGGAATCAGTAGCCTTGACATTCATTTTGCTACCGGTGTTACTGCCATCCCAATTGGCTTGGTTCTTAAGCGTAAGGTTAACCTTATCGCCGCTGTTGTTGCCTTCCCAGGTAGCATTATCCACCAAAAATTCCTTGTTGTTTTCTGCATTATCTCCGTCCGGAGTTTCTGTCTTATCCGGAATGATTTCGCCCAGCTTGCCCTGACCGGTGCTGCTATCGTACTCAACAGTTCCCGCACTTCTCGTTACGGAAGCGGCTGTCAGTCCCTCAGCAATCTGCACCGTACCGTCAAGGTTGGTTTCACCTGTGGTATAGGCTGTGTAGTACAGCTTGTTGGCCAATGCGTCCAGCACCTTGCTCACTGTTTCCTCAGACGCAGTATCAATGCCGTCGCTATCCGTGCGCAGGGTAATTGCAGAGCCGCTATCCGCAGCCTTCACGGTAAAGTTACCGCCCAGGATACTGCTAGGGTTACTGCTGTCATGACCGTAGATAACCATGGTGCTGCCGCTATAGCTGTCAACGGTTATATCCTTGCTGTCGCTCTTTTGGAAGATGACGCCCTCGTTGCCGCTGCTGCCACCGGTCAGCCTGGTGATGTGGCTGGCACCATTGCTGCCGACATCCTCATTATCCTGGCTGTAGCGCGTGTTGTTAGCCTGGTTAATCCAGGAGGCGCCATTTTGCAGCCACATATTCACGGTACCGCCATTGTCCACAATACCACGCAGATACGAATCCCCGTTGGTCAAGGCTACATTAACGGTACCTGTGCTCAAGGCAAAGATGTCGCCGCCAAGCTTAACGTTATTACTGCCGACAACGTCGCCATTCTTACCGGTATTGACGTTAATCGTTCCCTGGTAGGCGCCCAAGGTATAATAGCCATAGCTCATGCCCTTAGGTACGTTAATTTCACCGCCGCCGATGGATACAGTGCTGCCCGTAGCATTGGTTGTGATACCGTTGCCATATACGTCCATATCCGCAGCACCGCTGACATCCACGCGGCTGTTTTCTACCTGCGTCAAAATACCGGCGTTATTAAAGCGTGACAGCACGTTTTCTTCATTCAAGGGAATACCCCAGGTCTCGCTGTCAGCACCCTTAATGGTCAGGTTACCATTAATCGTAATGCTATTTTCTACGTTGGAGGCATAGCTTACCTCACCCCAACGGTCAGTCTTTTGTACAGCTACGCCGTTGCCGCCGTAAGCGCCTATCATACTGATGTTAACATCACCATTGACCGTAATCTTGCTGGCACTGTCCTTGCCTGCGTCATTCATAATAGCGTTGTTAAGGGAATTGCCCCCGGTAGCACTCGCAGTAATAATATTTAACGTGCCGGCATTAATAGTCACGTTCTTGCCGTTACCCGCATAAACGCCCACAGGTGTAGCAACAACGCTCTGAGACTGCAGCTGCAGCGTATTGCTGCCTGCATTGACAGTAATATCGTTACCATCATGCGCGTAAATAGCTGCAAGAATATTATTGGTCAAATCTGCCTGTGTCTTCCAGCTTACGGCATTAAGGTTAATGGTTTTATCAGCATCAAAGGTATAGGTGCCGTTATCACTGCTGACACCGCTATAGGTAGCACTGTCATCGCTGGTACCGGTAATATGCTTAAAGTAATCGCCCTTCTTGCTGTTGGCGTTAATATTAACTACCTTGGTCGTGGTTACAGAGGGAGCAGTCAAGCCCTCCTCGCGTGAGGAGGTAAGCAAAGCCTTGTCACCGACAACGGTATCGCCGCTCAGCAACGAAACGGAGTTAAAGGTGTGGTAGGAGCTGTTACCGGCCAAGGTATACGCACTCCAGGTATAGGTAGGCTTCGTTGCACCATCGGTGTAAACAACGATGTTATCGCCCAGCTCGCCCCAGATGCGCTTCGTCTGGTATTCGGCAAACAGCTTGTTGAACCAGCCGGTGCCGACGCCGGTATCACCGCCACCCTCAGTTTCACCCTCAATAACGGTTTCCCAATCCGCGGGATCAGAAGAGCACAGATTAGCGACCGTAGTCTTGTAAATTTTAAGACTACTGCCACCACCACTACCGGTCAGGTTGTAGGCTAAAATGAAAGCAGTGCCATTGGGCCAAACCGTCATATCACGAAAATCCAGACCATCGCCCTTAACATTTGTAGGAATTACAACATCCTGAGGCGTTGTTTGCAGCACGCCGCCAACAATATTGCCTATACTAATCTTACTGTCAGGATTACCATGTCCTGTATATTGATAACCACCAATGCCGGTATGCAGAAGCAGGTTATTATAATTATTCAGCTTTACAGAATCCGGATTGCGGGCACTGGTGGTGTAGCTAACATAGGTCAGGCTGCCATCCGCTTCGATTTTGTATTGCAGGATAAAGCTGTCATCATATGGTGTATAACCACCATTAGGATTAACGCTGACAACGACATACAGCTGCCCGTCCTTTATTACCATGCCTTCGCCATGCACCCAGCCAGGGGAAGCATAGCTGGTACCCACATAGTTATTAAGGTCATCCATAAGGTTTCTGGACTTGGAAACATCCTCTGTCAAAACACTATCGCTGTATTTTACTACGCCAATCGTACCAAAATCATAATCGCCGGTATAAATGTAGCCATTATAACCAGCTACGCTGTGAGGGTTAGGTCCCTTGGTATTAATACCTGACGGATAGGTTTCACCATCGCTCCAGGTTGTATCCGCACTGATTACCCTTGTAGGGATCAAATCTGTTGTGCTATAGGTATATTGACGCAGCAAAAACATACTCTTGCCATCAAGCACGAAGCTATAGGTACCAGGATCCTTATTCAAGCTGCTGATAACAGCCTTCTCCGGCCCATCTATACGCGTCGTTACACGCGAGCCGGTAATAACAGACATATTACTGGTACCATAATCAGACGGTACTGTAACTAACAAATTAGCTGCCAGCGCGCTGCCGCCAAACATACAGCCACCCAATATAGAAGCCAATATAGCAGCTTTTTTACTGCTATTAAATTTACGCATTTCAAAATTCCCCCTTTAGAACTGATAACGCGCAGTCACGTAATAGGTTCTTCCCTGTATCGGGAACTCCGGATTGATATAACCAGGAACCGTAAAGGCTGTATCACTGCGGATCTTGGATTTAGGTCCGTCATTCATAATATCATTGCAGCCAACAGTTAGCTGCCAATTTTTCTGTGGCATCCACTTCAGGCCGGTATTCATAACAAAAATTGAGCTTACAGGCTTCCCTGACAGATAGGGCGAAAGCGTGCCGCTAGTGGATTTATTGTAATAGGTAAAGTATTCATCAGTATAATGTCCCTCTGCAAAAACAGAGAACTTGGTAGACGGTCTGTAGGTAAGGCGGATGTTACCCTCCCATTCAGGCTGGTACGTAGGCCATACCGAAGCATATTCGTTAAACTTTGTAGCCGTGTGGCTGCTATAAGCACTGGTATTCAAATAGGTTACCTGCAGATCCAGGTCGAATTTATCCCATTTAAAGCTGCTCTGCAGCTCAATGCCGTGAGCCTTGCCCTTGTTATCGTTAAAGTAGGACCAATAATCCTTACCTGCACGCTCCAGCTGCAGCATATTATAGGAATCACGCCAGTAGTAGGTCAAGGTGGTGGAGTTTTCAGCACCCAGCAGCTTGTTATGCATAATAGCGCTGATATCAAACTGCTTGCCCTCCTCCGGCACTGGGAAGATAGCGCCCTCGCCATTATGGTTTCTAGGTGCAGGCAGTACGCCGGCGCCATCACCGGCAATCTCCGCCATGTTCAACAGGCGGTAATAGGTGCCGCCGGTCATGCGCAGGGTAAAGTGCTCATCAAATTCCTTCTTCAACGCCAGCTGCCAGGTTGCCTTGCCCTTGGTCTGCGAATCCTTGGGGTGAATCCAGCTGGCCTGGCCATCTGTAAAGCGCTTGCCATCACTGTATCCTGTAATCTTGGATTGGTTATAGCGCACGCTGGGGGTAAAGATCCAGCTGCCTGCCTTATCCAAAGTGATGGAATCCTGCAACTGTACGTTAAACAGCTCCTGCTCATAGCGGTTGCGGATCTGGGCCGACAAAAAGTTTTGGCTAGCCTCACCGCCCAGAATCTTGCCCATATTAGAGCCGTCAATGTCCAAACGCTCCTTAGAGAAGTTTATCAGGAAGTCAAGCATATTATTTTCGTTCAGCTTGTAGCCGCCGTCAATCTGCGCCGTGTATTTGTTAGATTCATAACGGCTCCACTCACGCAGAGGCTCGTTTTGCATGTCCCATTCACTGTTGGGGTACGCAGGATTGATGTGCTCTGCCCTGTACTTTTTATCCTGACGCGCATAGTCAAGCATCCAGCCCCATTCCAGCTTGCCGACGTTCTGACGGTTTTGCAGCATCAGGGTAGCGCTTTCCTGCTTCTGTCTGCGGCTGTCATAATAGTACTTGTCCATAAGGTCGATACCATTATTGTACACAGCCAGGTTAACGTCACCGCCCCATACGCTATCAGGCAGATGTCTGTCCAGCTTATCATAGGTGCCCTTGATAACCCAGTTTTTATTCTGCCATTTTACGATGGTGCTGGATTTTTCGTAATCATTGTATTTTCTGTAGCGGGTAGCGTTTTCAGCTTCCTTTTGCTTCTGCTTCAGCTTTTCCAGGCTTTCTTTTTGCGCTGCCAGGCTTTCGTTCTTATCAGGGTCGGCCTTATCCTTCCACTCTGTAATATTATTCTGCACTATGCTGTCGCCATAGTTCTTTAATACTTCCTCTTTGATCTCAGGAGTAATGATACCCTCAGCGAGGATGCCGTTATTCCAATCATCAACAGCAGCATTCTTCCAATCGGTTTCATCGTAGCCACGGTCGAGATACTGCTGCTTGATGCCCATATCAACTAATTGCTGCTCTACCTTGTAAATATTAGTATTGCCAACATCCTGCTTGGCATAATCATAGCGGTTTTCATAAATAGAATTAGACAGGCTGTTGCTGGTATCATCACTCTTTACGTAATCCAGCCAGGCATCATTATTAGCCTTAAAATAATCAATCTGCGACTGATCCAGGCTAATCAACGAGCTTTTGGTCAGGGTATCGATAGTATCGTTGTTAAAGTTGTCGATAACCTTCTGACCTTCCTCAATCTGGTTCTTGCCGTAGGGAATATATCTTTCGGCAGCGTAATTCTTATACTTAAAGTCACCGTCACTAGATTCATAGTTAGTGCCAATCATTAAGGAACCATCGCCCAAGGGCGCTGTGATTTCCAGGGAGCCCTTTTTGCCACCATAGGAGCTTTTACCAAGCTCCAGCGAGACATTGGTAGTTTCAGGCTTTTTGGTGACGATATTGATAACGCCGCCCATAAAGGTGCCGCCAAAACGGCTGGGAATATAACCACGGTAAACCTCTATACGCTCTACGTTCTTAACGGGAATGGTCGACAGATCGACTGCCGTATCGCCGCCAAGGTTTGCCAGCACACCATCAATAAACACTCCAACCTGCGCCGCAGTAGAACCACGCATGGTAACAGTTGTGTACTGTCCCTTGCCGTTAACCTCGCGCACATGCACGCCAGGCACAGTCAAAAGTAAATCTGGGAGTGTCTTTTGCTCGCCCTTAAAATCATCAGGACGTACAACGTTCACCGTACCGGGGGAAAGTTTGCTTTCCCAATCAGGACGCTTGGCTTCTACCGTCATCGCTTCCAAATCAAACTCCATGGGAGCCTCCGCCGCGGCACTACCGGTTGTTGCCGGTCCGTCCTCAGCGTAAGCAGTGGGTAGGTAATTGCTCATGCAGCAGCCCAATGACAGTGCAATAGCAGTAGCTAAAATATTATGGCCCTTAATATTTTTCACTAATCTCTCCTCCTTAAGCTGGCAATTTTATATAAAATTAGCTTATACATAAAAAAAGACTTAACTTTAAAATAGGCATAGATAACCTATGATAAAATTAAGTCAACAGAATAATTTTACATGACCCCAGCTGTACTCCGACTTCACGGGCTCCTGTTCAGGTAAGCTAAAGCTATTTTGCATGCTGGGATACTACCATTATAAAATGTCTATATTCTAAATATTTTCTTTAACAATATCCTTGCGATAATCACAATTGCGCTGGTGACTTTGGCGCGACTGTGCAATATCACGTCTGCGAACCTTAATAATTTCGCTTAAAATTTCTATCGCAAAGTCCCTTGGCAATGTGACGTAAGAGTCCTCTTTCTCCCTAAAATGCTGCATTACCTGCTTCAGCTCTTTATACTTAAGCACAATCCATCAACCCCCAAAATGGTACACTCCACCAATTTTTAATCCACCTGAATTCGCAGGTTGTATGGATCTATCCATCAAACGGCGCTTTGACTCAAGATCATCGCCACCCCATCCCTTTGCGAGAGGTACAGACTGCTTCATGCAGGCCATGCGACAGGATAAGCTCCCTAATACAATTGCGGTACAGCACTAGACTCTCACTAGTTTCCCCACTTGATCGACGTAACTATTAAGCTGCTTAAGAAAGACTAAATTAAATAAAACTAAATTACACAACTCAACGAATTGTTATTTTTTATTTTGTCTTATTAGATTTATTTATCACTTGTGCCTATATTGTAGCACAAAAAAAAACTTATAGTCAAGCATAACAATTTGAGTATAGATTCTTTATATAACGATGGTGTATTTATATTTTTATGTATTTTTGTAAGCATTTATTGTAGTCCTATCCGTTTATCCTACTTCTTTGCATATATTTTTACAAAACTTTTAGTTGCTTATTTTACTATCTTTATTCCTAGTAAGCTGAGCATTGCAAATTAGCAAAAGCTCATAAAGCCCAAGGCATAGCAAAAAGGAGACGGCCTTAGCCGCCTCCTTTGATTTACGCGCGTATTAAGTTTGGGATTAAATTAGAAAGTGAATACCAGTTGGCTCCACAGGGTGTTCAGATCGTCTTTGAAAACCTTGTCTTCCAGGTCATAGTATTCAACGCTACCTACGATGTTCTTAGCGAAGGTGTAGTTAACGCCTACCATGTAGCCCTTGAAGCCTTCGCTGCCATAGGCACCATTCATGGTGTGTGCAACAACAGTGCTGCGGGCTTGGTCATAGTATTTAGCATAGATGCCGAAAGAGCCTTCCTTAGAAGCCTTAGCACCAGCATAGGACAGGCCAACGATCCAAGCGTCATCTTCACCACGATATTCTTGGTTGGACTTCATGTAGTCGCCGGTCAGCTTCAGGTTTTTAGCCAGGTCAAAAGCCAGGCCAACGTTCCAGATCTTGTTATCGTCAAGATCGGACTTTTTGGTTTCAACTACTTTATTGTCCTTCACGGTAGTTTCAGTAGCAGTACCATCAGCAAATACAGTGTAGCCGGCATTAGCGCTTACTGCACCAAATTTAGCAGCCAGGTTTGCACCATATGCTTCATCATATTCAACACTGTAGGTTTTAACGCCGAAGTTGCCTTCCTCGTCAAACAGATATTTGTCTTGGTCGGTCGGTTTTACATAGAAGCCGGTCAGCTTTACATCCTTGCCATAGGAAGCAACGATGCCGTCAGCACGGGTATCATACAGGTTGCCATCAACCAGGGTCAGGGGCAGACGGCCAGCTTCTACTGCAATGCCGCCAATTTTGCCGTCAACATAAGCACGTTGGAATTTGGTTTCCTCGTTGCCGGCATTATCTTTCAGGTTTTGTACGTTTTGCAGCATACCGGTGTAGGTCCAGTCATCGTTAACCTGGCCTTTAATCCAGATACGGGAACGCAGGCCGGTAGCATAGCCAGCATCATCATAATCAGCATAGTGATAACGGATTTGGCCGGTGATCTTTACATTGTCAGCCTTTTTCTCCAGGTTAGCAACGCGAACGCCCAGGTTGTCCAGCTCTT
>CAVAHH010000062.1:0-8916 GCA_963588395.1 bacterium | reverse complement strand
ATCTATCATGCTTCCTCCGCCGCTTCCATCAGCCGCTCCCATTTTTCCATCAGCTCTGCGATTTTTGCTTCGTATTTTTCGTGCTCTGCTGCCATTGCGGCGCTGTGCTGCGGATCTGTATGGTTGGCAGGGTCGGCCATCTGCTTTTCTAAAAGCCCCATCATAGCCTCCTGCTCACGAATAGACAGCTCTACCTTTGGCAGCAGCCTTTGCGCTTCCTCCGCACTATAACGCCGTTTTTTTGTCTCCTGCGGTTTTGCTGCCTTACCTGCTGCAGCCTGTGCCTGCTTTTTGGCCTGCAGCGCTGCGTAGGTAGCCTGCTTTTCTGCCTCGGCCTGAGCCTCAGCCTGTGCCTGCGCCAGCTTTTGTTTTTCCTCTAAATAGAAGGCATAATCTCCCTTGTAGTCCTTAAGCTCGCCATCCTCGATTTCCCAGATGCGGTCCGCCACCTCAGCCACAAAGTAACGGTCATGGCTGACAACCAGCACTGTACCATCAAAGGACTCCAATGCGGCCTCCACCGTTTCACGCGCCATAATATCCAAATGGTTCGTCGGCTCGTCCAGCACCAGGCAGTTGGCACCATCCAGCACCAGCTTAAGCAAAACCAGGCGCGCCTTCTGTCCGCCGCTCAGCTCGCCGATCTTTTTAAAGACATCATCTCCATGAAAGAGCATACCACCAAGCATACTGCGCGTGTGCTCCTCAGTAAAGCCATATTCAATAACAAAGTTTTCCAGCAGTGTCTGCTCCGGCTTTAAGCGCTCATAGCTTTGCGAAAAATAACCGATCTGTACCCTGTTGCCAATTTTAGCCTTACCCTTAAGCGGTGCAGTTTCGCCCAAAATTGTTTTGAGCAGCGTAGTCTTACCTGTGCCATTGGCACCCAAAAGCGCAGCCTTCTCACCACGGCGCAGCGTCAGATTAATACCGCTTGCCAGCACCTTATCACCATAGCCTATAGTCAGATCCTCCATGATCAGCACGCGTTCGGCACATTCGGCAGCAGGCGGCAGCCGCAGTGAAAACTCTTCGTTATGCACGGGTGCGTCCAGGCGCTCCAAGCGGTCGAGCTGCGACTGACGGCCACGCGCCATCTTGCTTTTAATTCCGGCCTTAAAGCGGCGGATATAAGCCTCAGTGCGGGCGATGTAATCCTGCTGTGCATTGTAGGCTGCTTCCAGCGTAGCACTCTGAATAGCCTTCTGCTCCAGATAACGGCTATAGTTGCCCTTAAAGGACTGCAGCTTACCGCCTTCCATTTCCAAAATGCGCACAGCCACATTATCCAAAAAGGCACGGTCATGGCTGACAACCAAAAGTCCTCCCTTAAACTCTCGCAGATAAGCCTCCAGCCACTGCGTCATAACTATATCCAAATGGTTTGTCGGCTCGTCGAGTATCATAAAATCAGGGTTACGCACCAATGCTGCCGCCAGCATCAGACGCGTCTTCTGACCGCCGCTCAACGTGGCAGCATCCTGCCCCCACCAGTCTTCGGTATAGCCCAAGCCGATAAGCACACGTTTAATACGGTTTTCATAATTATAACCGTCAATAAATTCATAACGCTTGAGTACGCGGCCATATTCTGCCAAACACTCGTCCAAAGCATCTCCTGTAAGCTTGCCGCTCGTTTCCTCCAGCTGCGCTAATTTTTGGCGTAGACCGGTTATTTCCGGGCAGGCTTTCAGCATAAACTGCCAAATCGTGCCACAGATATCCGTAAATCCCTGCTGCACGTAACCAACACTAATACCTGGCTCAAATTTAATAGCACCGCTGTCAATCCAATCAGGATTGAGCAAACAACGCAGCAGCGTGGTCTTACCACTGCCGTTGACGCCCACCAGCCCAACGTGCTCACCCTGTTCCACCATAAAGTTGACGTCCTTAAAAATTTCGTGAATGCCAAAGGCCTTGGCAATTTTATCTACTACTAACTGCATAATGCACTGCTACTCCTATTACCTGTTTTCAAAAATATATTATAGACAAAAACAGCCGCTGTGTCCACTACGACCCCAGCGGCTGTACATTTTAAGATTTATGCACCATTACAAGTGCTGCCTTGGCATGACGCAGCATCAGCTTGTGCTTACGCCAACGGTAGCACAGCATTGGTACAACGAGCATCGGCACCCCCGCATACAGCGTTTGCCGTAAATCAGGAGTAAAGGCAATAACGGCTAGGCAAAAGACCTGTGACCAAATGCCAAAATTAGTAATATAAGGGAAAAACGGCGTTTTATACTTCAGCTCACTTTCACGGCCTTCAGCAATCACCTTGCGGCGGAAGTTGTACTGACTCCAGCAGATAGAAATCCAAGCCATCGCCCCGGTAAAGCCGCTAACCGCCAAAAGATAAGTGTACATGGTAGAATCAGGGTTAAGCGTGTAGAAAACAATAACTGCCCAGCAGGCACAAACCGAAGCAATAATGGAGTTTTGCGGCATGCCATTCTTATTCAGTCTGCCCAAAAAGCCAGGTGCCATATCCATGCAGGCCAAAGCATGCAAAGCGCGGGCACCGCCGTACAGACCGCTGTTAGCGCAGGAAATGCCTGCAACCAAAACAACAAACGCAATAGCAGAGGCCATGCCCTCAAAGCCATATTCCGCAAGAGCTGCAGCGAAAACGCTTTCCTTTAAATTAGCCTTATCCCAAGGCATGATAGAAAGCAAAAGCGTAATAGGAATAATATAAAGGGCGATAACACGCCAGGAAACATTGCGCACCGCAATGGGAATGCTCTTGGCAGGGTCCTTACACTCACCGGCAGCCAGGCCGATGATTTCCGTGCCCTGGAAGTTTACCAAAATAATAACCATCGTCAAGATGATAGGCCAATAACCCATAGGAGCAAAGCCACCATGTGACAAAAGCACGCTAGCACCAAGATAGCCTTGATCACCAATAAGGCCTAAAACAATTAACCCTGCAACGCCACAGAAAGCTACCAGGGCAGTAATTTTGATGATAGAAAGCCAAAATTCACTTTCACCAAAATTATTCACATGGAAAAGATTGATTACCGTCACCAGCAGTCCGAAAAGTATCGCCCACCACATCTGGCTGACCGCAGGCACGAAGTTGTTCATAATGATGCCTGCCGCAATCATCTCCGAGGGAACGTAGGCCATCCAGTTGAGCCAATAGGCCCAGCCCACGCCACAAGCCCAGGTTGAAGAAATATTCTCTTTGGCATAGGTTACAAAGGAACCGGAAATCGGTTTGGCTACAGCCAGCTCTGCCAAGCACATCATGACGGCCAGCACAATCGCACCACCCAACAAATATGCCCAGATAATAGCCGGACCTGCCTGTTCAATTGCATAACCTGCGCCCAAAAAATAACAGCTACCGATGATTCCACCGATAGAAATCATCTGCAAATGCCTGTTCTTCAAGCTTCTATTCATTGTCGGTTCGTTCATGGCCTTAATAACACAACCTTTCTCCCTAGCTTCTCCCTAACTTATAAGCCGCAATTTATTCATGAGAAGATTTTACTACAAAAATTCGTGATTGGCTAGTAAAAATTGCACTAAAAGCTGTGATTTTACAAAAAAAATTAATTTTGCTCTGTTTTCCGTCATTTTGCACCATTTTCATATATAGTTGCATGGTTTTTCTCATGCGCAGACAGACAAAAATATAGCGTTTCTGACCTCTAAAAAGCTGGTAGAAACGCTATATATAGCATAATTATAAATGGTTAAACAGTGCCCAGAAGTGCATGCAGATAAACCCCAGACCACTTACAAGCAGCATGCACAATACCGAAAGCTTGACACCGTTTTTGAGCAGGTCATCAGGATTCAATCCGTAGGTTACACCCACGGCACGTGTGCTTACCGGCAGTATGAAAGCACAGTTAACAGCAACGATAGAGGTCAGAATATAAGGAATAGGATTCAGACCCAGCTGCTGCGAAATACTTTGCACTACAGGTATAGAGATGGAAGCAGCGGCCGTATTGCTGCTGATTTCCGTCAGGAAGGTAGCAAACAGAGTCAGACTGAACATCGTCTCCCAGCCTCCGCTCAGCGGCAGCAGGGTTATAACCTTGGCGATTTGCGTTGCTGCACCGGTTTTGGTAATCAGCTGCCCCAAAGCCAGACCGCCTGCGAATAAAAAAATCATCCCCCACATAATACCCTTTTCAGCCTCACGCCAGGTCAAAAGCAGCTCGCCGGTTTCATTACGCAGCACAAAGGTAAGCATGCCAAAGGTAAAAAATACATAGGCAGGCTTCATCAGCGGCAGATAATCCACGTACAGCGGACGTACGAACGCCAGCACCGTCGCCAGCACAAAAAGCCACAGACCCAGCATTTCACCGCGCTTCATAGGTCCGAGCTTAGCATAGGCCGCCCGAAAATATTCCTTGCCGCCGGCCAGTCTTTTGATAGGCAACGGCAGATGCAGCAAAAAGGCTAAAATCAGCAGCATGATGATAAATAGCAGCGGCAAAAAGCGGATAACCCAATCTATATACATAAATTCGTGTCCGGTGAGCTTTTCCAGGTAGCTGATAGCAACAAGGTTAGAACTGCTGCCCAAGGGAGAGCCAAAGCCACCAAAGCCGGCACCCCACACAATGGCTAGTAGGATCGGCGTTGCTACAGGATTATCTGTTATCTGCTTCTGCCCCAAAAAGCGCAGCATGCTCACAGCCACAGGTAGCAAAATCATAACCACAACAACATTAGGCAAAAAAATAGACAGCACAGTGGAGGCCACAAGCCACACGCAAATCTGCTCGCGCATTCCCGTCCCCAGGCCGCACAGGCTTTTTATCGCCAGGCGCTTATCCAGCTGCGTTTTTTCCCACACTAGGCTGATAAGGTCACTGCCCACAAGCAGCACTACTATTTCCGAAAAGTATTTGCTGATAATGCCCTCCATCGGTACCATGCCAAAGACAGCATTCAAGGGAATGGGCAAAAGCGACGTTACCGCGATATTGACAGGTCGCAGCACCCACCACAGTCCCATCCAGAAAATGGTAGCAATGGCAGCTGCCTGCTTAAAATCAATTACAGGAGCCAGCAATCCCCAAACCACCAAAAACAGAAGCGGTCCTGATAGTACGTTTAAAGAACGATGTTTAGTCATAATAAGACTTCCTCTCCCCATGTCTCAATTTTACTTTACTTAATTATACTCGCGCCTTATAATTAAGTAAAAGACTTTATTTTGATTAATATAATCATTTTTTCCTATATTTACAAGGAGAAGAAGCTATGGATTTTGCTTTTTACCGCAACTTTATTACCGTTGCCGAAACAGGTAATCTCAGTGCTGCCGCCAAACGCCTGGATATTGTCCAGCCGGCGCTCAGTGCGCAGATAAAAACCATCGAAAAATTATACGGTGTACAGCTTTTTAAGATGCAACGTGGCAAACGTCACATCGAGCTGACGGAAGCAGGTGAAGCCTTTTTGCGTCAGGCACGACAGCTCTGCAGCACCGAAGACAATATCAGCCTCAGCATGCAGGCCTTCAGTGCCCGTGCCAGTGGTACGTTGCGACTTGCTGTCTCACACTTGCGCACCGACTATTTTTTGCGTCACTACCTGCTGCCCTTTGCCCAAAGTCAGCCAGCTGTAAGCTATCAATTTTATGACGCTACGGTAGAGCAGCAGCAGGAACAGTTAGAAAGCGGCCTTATCGATTTTGCCTTTGCCAACGCCCCACTGCCTGCGGCGCATAGCTTTGCCACGATCAAGGTGCGGCGCGAATACTTTTATGCCTATTACAGTGCAGGCATTAATGTTCCCTGGCCTGCATCCTGCAGCGCGCCCACTCTGGCACATTTGGACGGTGCAGCACTTGCCTGCAGCTACGGTAGCTACGATTTATTACGCACAGCCTGCCATGAATACGGCAGTCGTCCCCACATCATTTTTATCGCTACCACCGCTGAAAGCGCCATCACCTTCGCCGGCAGTGGTCTTGGCATCGCCGTCGTGCCTGCACTGCCGGACGATAGCACGCCAGCAAAAATGCAGCGGCTACCGCTTAACGAGCCTAAGCTTTGCTTTGAACAGATGCTGTATTGGAGCAGGGAACGCAGATTAACACCTGCAGCAGAGCTTTTCCTGGAATTTTTTAAGAATAAAACTACTGAAGTCTGCTATTAATACAATAGTAAGCGCAAAAAAACACCTGCGTCCGTCAGAACGCAGGTGTTAATTTTATCACTTTGAAGCTTCAGTAGCTTCGTCAGTTTTTTCTGCAGGAGCAGCCTCTGTAGCGCTCTCCTCAGCCTTTGCTGCAGAAACTGCCTCAGCAGCACTATCCTCAGCTACAACAGATTGTGCTACAAGCGCACGTTTTTCTTCGGCAGAAAGGATATGGCCATACTTGACCAGCTGGTTGATTTCTTCCTCCTCCAGCGTTTCCTTTTCCATCAAAGCTTTGGCAATAACATGCAGCTTATCGATATTATCCGAAAGCAGCTTTTCGGTGGCAGCATAAGCGTCCTCCATAAAGGTGCGTACTTCCTTATCAATTTCGGCTGCGACCTCTTCACTGTAATCCTTGTCGCGGGCAATATCACGTCCCAAAAATACCTGATCCTGACGATGACCAAAGGTTACAGGTCCGATATTATCACTCATGCCATATTCGCAAATCATCTGACGGGCAAGCTGGGTTGCACGCTGCAAATCATTGCTGGCACCGCTGGAAATCTCCTTGAGTACCAAGGCTTCAGCCACACGGCCGCCCAAAAGCACCTTCAGCTCATCCAGCATTTCGCTACGGGTTGCGTAATATTTGTCCTCCTTAGGCAGGCTCAGGGTATAACCACCGGCACGGCCACGGGGAATGATAGTAACCTTATGTACAGGATCAGTGTTATCCAAGAGCATACCAACGATGGTATGACCACCTTCATGGTAGGCAGTAAGACGTTTTTCTTTATCGCTGATAACGCGGCTCTTGCGCTCAGGTCCCATAATAACACGCTCGGCAGCTTCTTCCATTTCCGGCATATTGATAACCTTTTTATCCTTGCGCGCGGTAAGGAGAGCAGCCTCGTTTACCAAGTTGGACAAATCGGCACCGGTAAAGCCAGGTGTGCGTTGGGCAATAACATCCAGATTAACATCTTCGCCCACCGGCTTGCCTTTTACGTGCACCTTCAAAATGTCGGTACGACCCTTGATATCCGGACGGTCAACCACGATCTGGCGGTCAAAACGGCCAGGACGCAGCAACGCGGGATCCAGAATATCCGGACGGTTGGTGGCGGCAATCATAATAATGCCTTCATTGGCACTAAAGCCATCCATCTCTACCAGCAGCTGGTTCAAGGTCTGCTCTCTTTCATCATGGCCACCGCCAAGTCCAGCACCACGCTGACGGCCGACAGCATCAATCTCATCGATAAAGACGATACAGGGAGCACTCTTTTTAGCCTGATCAAACAAGTCGCGTACGCGGGATGCGCCTACGCCAACAAACATCTCCACAAAATCGGAGCCCGAAATGCTGAAGAAGGGCACGCCTGCCTCGCCGGCAACAGCCTTAGCCAGCAGGGTTTTGCCTGTACCAGGAGGGCCGTACAAAAGCACGCCCTTAGGAATCTTGGCGCCCAAATCATTATACTTTTGCGGATGCTTTAAAAACTCTACAACCTCTTCCAGCTCCTGCTTGGCCTCTTCGGCACCGGCAACATCCTTAAAGGTTATTTTCAGCTTTTCTTCATCGTAGCGACGGGCACGGCTCTTGCCAAAGCTCATCACCTTGCCGCCTCCGGCACCACCCTGGTTCATCAGCATAAACCACAGCCCTACGATAATCAGCATCGGCAGAATAGAGCTCAAAATGCTCATCCACCATGGCGGCTGCGGTGGCAGCTCTGCCTTAATATCTACATTTTTAGCTTCCAGCTTTTCTACCAGCTTGCCATCATTAGGCGCAACCGTAGAAAAATCCTTACCATCCTTTAATTTACCGCTGATAACATTATCAACAATAGTTACCTGCTTGATCTCGTCCTGCTGCACATGCTGCATAAAGCTGGTATAGCTTATATCCGCAGGCTTAGCATTCTTTTCACCATAAAAATCAAACAAACCGATAATTACCATGATAATCAGCAGATAAAAAAGCACGTTCTTAAAAAATTTATTCAAGCACGTAGCCTCCTTCCACTTAGCTCATAATAAATTATTATATTATAGATAGGAAAAACTAGCAACTGTTTTATGAAATTCGCAATTTTTTAGCTTGCTTAAAGAGCCGTGAAGAATTTTTATTTGCGTGCATATACCGATGGCTTCAGTACACCGATAAACGGCAGATTTCGGTAATCACCCGCATAATCAAGGCCATAGCCTACAACAAATTCATCAGGAATTTTAAAGCCCACGTAATCTGCTTCCAGTCCGTTTATACGACGCTCAGCCTTGTCACATAACGCGGCAGTTTTGAGGGTTGCCGGCTTATAATGACGCAGCATGTCGCTGATAGCGGCAAAGGTTACACCGCTGTCAATAATGTCGTCAATAACCAGCACGTCCTTACCCTTGATGTCCTCGCTGATATCCAGCTTAACCTTGACGTTACCTGTAGTGCTGGTGCCGTTACCATAGGAAGATGCGACCATGAAATCCACACGCAGCGGCAGATCAATCGCACGGGTCAGGTCGGTGGCAAACCAGGCTGCACCCTTGAGCAGGATGATTACGACCAAATCCTTACCGGCGTAGTCAGCAGTAATTTCTTTACCCATTTCCTGTACACGTTCATCAATTTGTTCCTTTGTCAGCAATACGGCTTTAATATCGTCATGCATTTTCCATTCTCCTTTGGACTTAATTTATAATGATTTTACAAAAATAAGCAATTTATTTTTTAAGCAGGCTGTTATTTGTTTTGGCAGCTGCACACACTTGCCG
>CAVAHH010000061.1:0-8926 GCA_963588395.1 bacterium | reverse complement strand
GCGATTTGGGCGTGTGGAGCACAGCAAGGCAGGTTGTGCCCGATATGCCGCTGCACGTGAGCACCCAGGCGAACACAACAAACTTTGCCGCCGTCAGGGCGTGGGAGCAGCTGGGGGCAGAGCGCGTGGTTTTGGCACGCGAGCTGTCGCTGGCCGAAATTGCCGAGATCAGCGACAAAACTACGGTGGAGCTGGAAACCTTTGTGCATGGAGCTATGTGCATCTCCTATAGCGGTCGCTGCCTGTTGAGCGCGTATCTGACGGGCCGCGACGGTAACCGTGGTGCCTGCACTCAGGCCTGCCGCTGGGAGTACAATATGTATAAGCTGGGCGAGCAAAAGCGTCCGGGTGAATATTTTGACCTGGAGGAGGATGAGCACGGAACCTATGTGATGAACTCCAAGGATTTGTGCCTCATCGAATACCTGCCGGATTTGATGCGTGCAGGCGTGTGCAGCTTAAAGATTGAGGGGCGCATGAAGAGCGTGCATTATGTAGCTACCGTGGTGAGTGTTTACCGCAAGGCTATTGACAAATGCTGGTCAGATATGGTAAATTACAATGTGCCTGCTGCTTGGATCGCCGAGTTGAATAAGGTGAGTCATCGTCAGTATACGACGGGCTTTGCCGTTGCTAAGCCTGATCGTGACGCACAGGTCTACACCAGCTCCAAATACGAGCAGACGCATGATTTTGTCGGCATTGTAACAGGCTATGATGCCGCCAAAAAGCGCGCTTATTTTGAGCAGCGCAACAATGTTAAGGCAGGGGAGCCGCTTGAGCTTTTGATGCCGGATGGCATGACTATGCCGTTTACCCTGCAGGAGATGCTGGATGAGGATGGCACGCCTATCGACTGCGCGCCGCATGCCCAGCAAAAATTTTCGGCAGCAAGCGATGTGGAGCTGCTGCAATTTAGCTTATTACGCAGAAAGGTAGTAAAAGAATGAGTGACAATGACCCTGGACCCCACAGTATGATCTACGCGCAGGTTGATCCTGAGCGTATTGCAGACGTTAACTGGATTATGGAAGGCTATGAGTACCTGGCTATGGTGAGCACGGTGGACGCTACAAGCGGCTTGATTAAGTTTTATGCAACACCTGACACCTACTCAGACACCATGGATGTTATCGAGAACATGCCCTTTAGGGTGGAGGTTTTGGATAACATGGAGAGCGGTGTGTATCATAGGCTTTGGCAGATCTAGAGCGTACTGATGGGTAGTGGTTAGTTAATAGTGATTAGTGGTTAGTGGCTAGTAGATAGTTGATGGTGGGCAGTTAGGTTTTTGCCAGCTGCTTACTGTTTACGAGATACTGGCCACTATTTTTTTAAACAAGCTTGGAAATTAGTGAAGAAGAATTTGGCAGGCTATGATGAGGTTGAGCCGGAATGATTTGACCTGAAAGCGCTTACGTAAAAACATCTAAAACAATAAAATCCCCTGCGCATGCGCAGGGGATTTTTGCGATAAAAAATGGTATTTGTTGTGTAATTAATGAGCAAAAAAATAAAAGAAGCAATCTCTTGGCGGGGGAGGGTCTGCCATAATCGACAACTCCTCCCATACGTCCAAAACCGGCACCAATGTCATTGCTCCCTTTATCATAAATAGTATAATGCTTTTTCCTGTATAATGCAAATGCCCCAGCGCTATGCACGCGCGGGGGCATTTTGGGTATGACTATATTTTATTCAACCTTAATCTTAAACACAATGGCGTACAGCACCGGCAGCACCACCAGCGTCAGCAGCGTCGCGCCCGTCAGGCCGCAAGCGATAGCTACAGCCATGGAGTTCCAAAACTGGCTGGCGAACATGGGGATGAGGCCCAAAACCGTGGTGAAGGCCGCCAGCATGATGGGCCTGAAGCGTACGATAGCCGATTCAATAACGGCCTGCGCCGGCTGCATGCCTGCCTCCAGGTGCTGCTGAATTTGGTCCACCAGCACCATGCTGTTGCGGATGATGGTGCCCGTGAGCGCCAGTATGCCCAGCTCCGCCATAAAGCCAAGCGTGGCATTAAAGAGTAGCAGACCGAAGATGACGCCTATGACGCCCATGGGCGCGGTGAGCAGGATTACCAGCAGCTTGCGCACGTCCTGCATCTGTAGCATGATGAGGATGACGATGAGCAGCAGCATAAGTGGTACGGGGGAGAGCAGGTAATTGAGCGTTTTGTTGCTGTCCTCCAGCGAGCCGCCGATTTCTATGCTCATGCCTGCGGGCAGGTCCTTGCGCAGGTCTGCCAGGTCGTTGTACACCTGCTTGGTGACGTCGTTGCCTGTAGTGCCGTCCACAATACCGCCGTTGACGGTGATGGTGGGGCGCAGGTTGCGGCGCCAGATCATATTATCCTCGCTGGTGTAATCCACGTGCGCTATTTGCGACAGCGGTACAGCCCCTTTGCTTGTGGGGATAGAGATTGTTTCCAACTGCGATATATCAGCGCGCTGGTCGGGGTTCAGGCGGAAGACGATGCCGATCTGCTGGTCGCCCTCCAGGTAGGTGGCAACGGTGTAGCCCGAAACCTGGGCCTGCAGCGCGTTGGCTACTGTCTGACGTGAAAGCCCCATCTGCAGTAGCTTGTCGTTATCCACGGTCAGCCTTACGGCGTTGCTCTGCTCCATCCAGTCCAAGCGCGTCATGTTGACGTAGGGGTTGGCAGCCATTACCTGGCGCACCTTTTGCGCGTATTCTTTAACCTGCGCGTCACTATTACCGCTGACGCGGATCATAACAGGATAGGGTGCAGGCGGACCAAGCGGAATGGAGCGCGAATATACGATGGCCTCGGGCAGGTTTTCGGCAGCCAGCTTGTTGATGCGTTTTTCCAGCGCCTTGCGTGCTTCCACGTCCTTGGCAACTACAACCAGCTGTGCGTAATTGTCGCGCGGCTGTACAGGGTCGATAACCAGGACGAAGCGGGGAGCGCTTTCGCCCACGTAGGTGGAAACATGATCCAAATCCTTATCATCCTTGATAAGATCCGTCAGCTTGCGTGCGGCGGCATCCGTGCTCTTGATAGAGCTGCCCTCAGGCAGGTTAAGCTCTACCAAAAGCTCGGGACGTACTGACGCAGGGAAGAATTCCTGGCTGACGAAGCGTAGCATAAAGAGCGAAATTGCCAGCATCCCCAGTGTGATGCCGATGACGATGGCGCGGTGACCCAGCGACCAGGTGAGCAGCTTGCGGAAGCTGCGGTAAAAACCGCTGTCGTAGCTTTCCTTTTTGATGACGGTGGGACGTATCCACTCATAACCCAAAACAGGAGCCAACGTCGCCGACACCAGCCACGAAAGCATGAGCGTTACCGACATTACAGGGAACAGGCTGTAGGCGAATTCGGAGGCACTGGCCTTGGAAAAGGCTATAGGCATAAAGCCCAGGCAGGTGATGATGGTGCCTGCCAAGAGCGGCCAGGCGCAGGTTTTGAAGGCATAGGAGGCAGCCTCTGCGCGTGGCATGCCTTCAGACATTTTTACCTCCATCAGCTCCACCACGACGATGGCGTCATCCACGAGCATGCCCAAGGATACAACCAAGGCACCCAGGGAGATTTTGTGCAAATCTATGCCTAGTGCAAACATAGCGCAGAACGAACCCAAAAGGATGAGTGGGATGCAGCAGGAAATGACGTAGCCGCTGCGGCGCCCCAGGGTCATCAGGCTGACGACGAGCACGATGAGGATGGCCTCGTACAGGCTTTCCGAGAATTCGCTGATAGAGTTTTTAACTACTTCCGGCTGGTTGGCAACCTGGTTCAGCTCCAGCCCCAGGGGCAGCTCCTTTTGAATTTTAGTTATAGCGGCGGCCAGGTTTTCGCCCAGCTTGATGTTGTCACCGCCGTCCTCCATAGAAAGCGCGATGCCTACGGCAGGCTTACCGTTGTAGTACATTAACGTATCGGGCGGATCAACGTAGCCGCGGGTGATTTGGGCAATGTCGCCCAGGCGGAAGACTTGACCGTTGGCGTTGATGGGAATGGCAGCGATGTTTTGTACGCTGTCCGGGCTGCCTGTGATGCGCAGATAGGAGTTGGCGGTGTCGGCCTCAATCATACCACTGGCGTTCACAGAGGTCTGTGCCTTGATGGTGTTGGCAATGCTATTGATATCCAGTCCCAGCTGCGCCAGCTTGTCGGTCTGCATCTGCACAAAGATTTTTTCTGGCTGCACGCCAACAAGCTCAACCTTTTTGACGTCCTTGATGCCGTAAAAGTCCAGCTTGATTTTTTCGGCGTATTTACGCATATCCTCGTAGGTGAAGCCGTCGCCTGTCAGGGCGTAAATATTGCCATAAACATCGTCAAAGCGGTCGTTATAATAGGGTCCAAGTGTGCCGCTGGGGAGGTTCTTCTTGCCATCGTCCACGATGTTGCGCAGCTCCAGCCAGCGCTGGCGCACGGTATTGCCAGTGACCTCGTCCTTGAGCGAAACGGTGATGACGCACGCACCGGGACGCGAATAGCTGGTGATTTTATCAATCTGCGGCAGGGTTTGGATCTGCTTTTCCAGCTCGTTGGTGAGGTGCATTTCGACCTCCTTGGCGCTGGCACCGGGCCAGGCGGCCGAAACCACCATCTGCTTTACAGCAAAGCTGGGATCCTCGCTGCGACCGAGGGATTTGAAGGAAAAGATGCCCATGATGAGCACCAGAAAGGCAAAAAAGTAAACCAGCTGGCGGTGGGCGATGGCCCAGCTTGCCCAGTTGACGCGGTGCTTGTCCTCGTTTTGCATTACTGGTCACCACCCTCAAGCAGGCGCACCTGCTGCTTATCCACCAGCTTGGCAAGGCCTGCGGTTATCAGCACGTCACCCTTTTGAATACCGCTTTTGATGACGGCGTTGTTACCGCTGTAGCCTGCAACTGCTACGTCCTGTAGCACGGCCTTATTGTCACGCACCAGCCATACCTGGGTTTTGCCGTTCACCTGGTAAAGCGCAGTGGCAGGAATACTAAAGCCGTCCTCCTGCGTGCCGATGCCGTCAAAGCTGACCTTGGCCGTCATGCCCAGCTTTGCTGCGGCAGGCAGCTGCGGCACGCTCACACGCACCTTGTAGGTGCGCGTCACGCTGTCGGCCATGGGGGCAATTTCGCGGATCGTTCCTGCTGCGGTCACATCAGGCAAGGCCCAAAAGCTGACCTGTGCTGCCTGTCCAACTTTTAATTGTACGTTTTCGGGGACACTGATTTGGATTTCGCGTTCGCCGCTACGCACTACGGTAACCATAGGCGTACCTGCTGCTGCAACCTGGCCTGCTTCGCCGCTGGTGGCGCTCACTACGCCGTCAGCATCGCTCACAAGGCGTGTGTATTCCAGCTGGTTGCCGCTGGCGTTGGCGTTGGCCTGTGCCTGGCGCAATGTGGCGTTGGCTGCCTCCAGCTGCGTATTGTACTGGTCGCGGATAGCTTCGCTTACGGCACCGCTGGCAAAAAGGCTGTTGTAGCGCGCAGCGTTATCTGCTGCCAGCTTTTGGCTGGCGATGGCGCTGGCCAGCTGAGCGTTTGCGGCCTCTACGCTTTGGTTAACGTCCTTGGGGTCAATGGTCATCAGCACCTGGCCTGCGTGCACGGTATCGCCCACGTTAACTAGACGGGCGGTTATTTTGCCTGCCACCTGAAACGCCAGCTGGCTTTCGTAACGGCCCTTGACCTCGCCGGGATATATGCTTTGCCCCGCTGCCTGGGTAGTCCCCACGGTCATGGTGCGCACGACGGGCACGTAATCGGCCGGTTGCGGCGTGGTGGTGATGCTGCGGTACAGCTGCCAGCCGCCAGCCGCCACGGCAATTGCGGCAACGCCTGCGGCGAGCTTCTTTTTATCTGGTAATTTTTGCAAAATAGCTTGCATAATGTAACAGCTCCCTTATAGAGTAGTGTAGTAGAAAATTTTTAATCGTTCATTTAAATTATAGTTTTTAAAAGCCTAAGCGTCAAGCAACAAAGCTGTGAAGAAGCACAGCAAAAAAGCAGGAACTGCCTACGTTCCTGCTTTTGGCATATGTTATATGCTGTTTTTGTATACCGGTTATTTTTTGCTGAGCGATGCCAGGTAGGTGTTGAGCGCCTGCAGCAGGTAATCCAGCTCGGTTCCCTGCTTAAAATTGCCCAGCTCGCGGATCTGGCTTTGTGTCAAAAAGAAGAACATGATAATGCCTTCCAGCGTAAAGGCCACGTGCGTCGCCTTGATTTCGGTGACGATTTCGCCGCAGGCAACGGCCTCCTCTACCAGCTCGGCCATAAATTGGTGGATGCGGTACAGCTTGTTACGTACGTAGCTTTCAAACATGGGTTGTGGCGCCAGCAGCTCGCGGTAAATAAGGTGGATGTTGTTGGGTGCGGCCTGCTGCATGGCGGCAATGCTGTCTACGTAGCTACGCAGCTTGTCTAGGGGGGAGGCTGCGCTTTGGCGGATGGTATCCTGCAGCTGCAAAAATTTATCGGCCTCTGTGTACAGAACCTCCTGGTAAAGATTCTTTTTTCCGCCAAAGTAATAGGAAATAAGGGCGCTGTTGACGCCGCTGGCGGCAGCGATTTGTTTAATAGAAACAGCGCTAAAATTTTCACGGGCAAAAAGGCGTGTTGCTGCTTGCAAAATTTTATCAGCTGTAGAAGTGTTTTGCTTATCGTCGTTCATATGCTACCTCGTCTGGGAATAAATAATTACTTAACTACCATTATACACGATTTAGGCGCAGCTGTAAGCTGAAATTTTTGCAAGCGTAGGCGGGAAATATATTAACCCGTACAGGATGGAAAAATAATGCAATGTAGTGAAATGTTGCCTGGAACACAGCTTTTGCAATGCGGACAGACATGTAAAGAAATCTTTACATATATGAAATGTGACTTTTTTGTGACATAATTTCCTGCTAGCTTTAGAGACAATAATATATTTGTTCTGAGCGTTTGCTTTTTTGTATGCGTGCGGTTTTAAGATTACTTTTTTTACTGCGATACGGTTCTTGTAATAAAAAGATAATTATGATAGAATTGACGCAGTATACAATATATAATAGTGTATTGTATGCGCATTGTACACGTATAGTCATCTACATGTGAGTAAGAGTTTCCAATTATAATTAAGCAATTAAGTAATAAGGAAGAGTATGGGCAGAGAATGTTCTGCAGGTGTAGTGCTGTATGTAGTAAGGCGGAGTGCAAATACACAGGGGAGGATTTTGTATGAATAAGGTTTATAAGGTTATCTGGAGTGAAGCCCGTAATGCTTATGTTGTGGTATCCGAAATGGCCAAAAACATGGGTGGCAAAAGCTGTTCTACCAAAAAGCTGCTGGCAATATTGGTTGCTACAGGCGTGATGACCTGCGCAGGTGTTGCTCCTGCGATGGCAGCTAACCCTGCACCCGAGGATACTAAGATTGAAGTGGGTAAGGGTGCAAGTGCTACGGGAATGGATAGCATTGCAGTTGGCGAGGATGCTGTGGTGGAACAAAAGCAGGCTGTTGTATATGTGAATGGTAACTCGGCAAATTCTCTTAAGAGCACTAATGTAATTGGCGTAGGCAAAAATTCTGTTGCCTTGGGCAATGGTGCCTACGCACACAATCAATCTGTTGCAATTGGTGACGCTACTAAGGCTGGCAATAGTAATGATAAGAGTGATTGGGCTTATGTAAGCACTGCAGTTGGTATGGCTGCTGATGCTACAGGCAAGTACTCCGTTGCTTTGGGTGGCTACTCTAAAGCTACTAACTCTAACTCAATAGCAATTGGCTATGAGAGTGAAGCTTCTGGTTTCGATTCAATAGCGTTTGGTAGGAATGCCGAAGCAACTAGCGGTAGTGATACTGTAATTGGCAGTGGTGCTAAATCAACGGTTCTTGGTGGCGTTGCGCTTGGTTATGCTAGTGTCGCAGATAGAGCTGCCGATGAGGTTGGCTACCTTGCCCCTGAGGCTGCTAAGGATGAAAATTACCGCGGCGATGACAGAGCCACCTGGAGATCGTCTCATGGTGCCGTATCTGTGGGTCGTACAGTGAACGAACCCAATGCTTCTTGGGTAGAGACCCGCCAAATTACTCATGTAGCAGCAGGTAGTGCTGATACCGACGCAGTTAACGTAGCACAGCTGAAAGCTGTAGAAGCAAAAGCAGGTAAGCACACTATCCTGCAAAATGGCAAAAACACCACAGTTGAAGCTGAAACTACTGACGGACAGCTGACCTATAAGGTAAATGTTCAAGGCGACTTGAAGGACATTACCTCCGTACAAAACGGCGGTTCCGTTGTCCGCCTGAATAATGACAGCATTAACATTTCTAGCGGCAACAAGAGCTTTTCTATTACCAACGCAGGCATTGGTATGAACTACATTTCCTCTGTCGATTACAGCTCTAAGTCCGTCATGATAGGCGAAAACGGCACCACCATCAGTGGCGGCCTGGATGTAGCGCACAGCAAGATTACCAGTGTTGCCAAGGGCGAAATCAGTAGCACCTCTACTGACGCGATCAACGGCAGCCAGCTGAAGGAAACTAATGATAAGGTTGCAAACATTGACAGCCGTGTGACCACTATTGAGGGTGATGTTACCAACATCAAAAATGACATTACTGATATAAAGGGTGATATTACCGAAATCAAAGGCGATATTACTAACATTAAAAACGACGTTAAGACTAACACTGAAAACATTGCCAAGAATACCGAAAATATCCAAAAGCTGGATAACCGTGTAACCGAGGTAGAAAAGGTTGCTAAGCAGCACACTACCGTTGCTGCAGGTGACAACGTTACTGTCGGCGAGGGTACTAACAAGGATGGCGGTAAGGAATATACCGTAGCCTTGAAGAAGGATATCGCTCTTGACAGCGTAACCACCGGTGACACCGTTATGAATAAGGATGGCCTCAAGGTTGGCGACAAGGTTAGCGTAACTAAGGACGCAGTAACCGCAG
>CAVAHH010000060.1:0-8936 GCA_963588395.1 bacterium | reverse complement strand
GCTGAGCTGGATCCGCGAGATTGGCTACGACGTACAGTCCCTGCAGCTGAAGCTTAAAATGCTGCGGGAATGGCTGGTGTATTACCTGATAAAATACCTGCAGCCGTATATTAAAGAGTTTCAGGAATTTATTCGCTGGCTGAATGATAAATTCGGCAAAAATATGCCTGAAATTGCACGTAAGGTTGCCAGTGTACTGGCCAGCATAGTACGTGTGGCTGTATCGCTGCTTAAGACATTAAAATGGCTGTTTTCAGGCATATATGATTTTATTGACGCACTGCCTGGGAAAACCAAGGCACTTATAGCTGTATTTGCTGTTGCCGGTGCTGCGATTATGGCAGGGCCGTTCGGTCTGATGATGATGGCCATCGGCACGGCGTTTATTTTGCTGGAGGACTTCTTTGGCTATCTTGAAGGCAGGGAAAGCAGTAAGACGTTAGCGCCGCTGTGGAAGTGGCTTACGGATGAAAACAATCCCTTAAAGCGTTTGCTGGGTGTTGCGCAGGAAGCCATCAGCGATATCCTGAAGAATCTTACAGAGCTTCTGACAAAGGTCTTTACCGATGAGCGCAGGGAGCAAATCAAAGAGGCTGTCACCGAGGTCGCTAAGGGTGTGAGCGATATCGCTGGTGCCATTGCGGATATTATTGCCCAGATGAGCGGCAAGAACAAAGGTAAGGTAAAAAGCTTCTGGAGCTTCTTTGCCGATGAAGTTGGGCACACGATTGACACGGTGCTGAACCTGGCTAAGGCCGTAGGCAAAGTGTTACAGGCTATTGGTAAGGCTAAAAACGGCGACCTTATCGGAGCCGGTAAAATGCTGATGAGTGCCGGCGACAGTATTGTGGATGCGTTCAAAAGCAGTGCTGTGGGTCGTGCTATGGGAGCCGTTTTGGGCGGTGACCAAAAAGAGCGTGCCAAATACGCTATGCAGAAGCTTATGAACTTAGGCTGGAGCAAGGAGCAGGCTGCCGGTATCGTCGGTAACCTGATACAGGAATCTGGCTTAAACACCGAAAGCGTGGGTGACAGCGGCACATCAGGCGGCATTGCCCAATGGCATAACGAACGCTGGGAAGCATTGAAGGACTACGCTGCAGCACGTGGCACAGACTGGACAGACTTTGATACACAGCTGGAATATCTGGATTACGAGTTGAAGCATAACGAAAGTGCTGCAGGCGATGCATTGCGGCGGGCTGGTACGGCAGAGGGTTCGGCACAGGTCTTTAGTGATATGTTCGAGCGTCCTGCCGCCGAGGCTGCCAACAATGAGGGCAGACGTGCGAACGCTGCCGAGGTCTATGGCTACATGGATGAATACGCTAACGGCGCACCTGAAGCACACAGCAACGATGGCGTTCATGGCGGCGGTGGCGGCGACTATCCTGTTTCGCCTACGTCGTATGCGGCTACAGGACTTGCGCCTGCTGGGTACGTTCCCTATGCGACGAATAACAGCACCTATAACGGGGGCGTGGTTAACGTCGGCGGCATTGTGGTCAACTGTGGCAGCAGCAATAATCCTGCCCAGATTGCTAACGCTGTGAGCGATAACCTGCAGCAGCGTCTGGCTGCTGTCAGCGGGGGAGGTGTGCTGGTATGAGTGCGTTACCTGGAGCAATTACCAGCGCTGTAGGCAGCGTATTGGGAACAGGCACTGCAAATACATTAAGTGCTTTGTATTCCGCCGGCAGCCTGGTTTCCAAGCTGGTCAGCGGGCAGAGCTTATTCAGCCAGGACAACGCTTATACTCCGACGCTTTGGGGTAGCGGGCTGGGTATTCAGCAGACCGTCATGGTGAAGTCCAACATCGGCGGTTACATCTTTGACGCTATTTTTTCCACCGATACGGAGCATGGGCTGACTATCACCCAGCATCCTGTGCAGACGGGTGCCAACATCAGCGACCACGCCTTTGTTAATCCTGTACGTATCAGTATGCAGGTTGGTGTGTCCGACGCTATGGGCTACCGCAGCGGTGCCGCATATGGCAGCGACGGGCAGACAAAATCCGTTCAGGCCTACCGCCTGCTTTGCAAGCTGCAGGAGCTGCGCACACCTATGCAGGTGGTTACGCGTCTGAACACCTACAATAACATGCTTATCGAAAGCATAGATGTCAGCGATGACGTGTCGACGCTGTGTGCTTTTAAGGCAACGGTTAACCTGGTGCAGGTGCTGGTTGTGAACGTGGGTACAGAAAAGGTATCTGCCAGAGAATGGACCACGGGAGCACAGCAGGCGGCTAAAGAGACACAGCCTGTAAAAGGTCCGACTATTTTGAGGAATTGGGAGAAAGGTTTGGGTGTGCCGTAATGAACTATTATGAAATTCCATTGACAACGGCTGCCTTTAGCCAGACCACCTTTAAGCTGACCTTGTCAGGCGACCGCAATATTAATATCCTGCTGAAGCTGCGCTATTACGATTTGTACAGCTTGTGGGTGGCGGATATTGTGGATAATGCCACAGGTACGGAGCTGATCACGGCGCTGCCGTTGGTGCCTGGCATAAACCTGCTGGGGCAGTACAGCTACTTGAATATCGGCAGCGCCTATGTCGTTGCTGTGGAGCCGACAACGCTGCAGCAGCCTGACAATGAAACGCTGGGGTCCACCTGGCTGCTGCTTTGGGGTGATGAATCATGAGCGGACATTTATGGATGCGCAAATGGAAAATCCTTGTAGTGGATGCGCAGGACAATGAAGCGCTGAACGTTTCTGACCTGCGTGTGGTGTTCAACGTGAAGCGTTCGCGTGAGACCGCCAGCTTTGCCACGGTGGAGATTTATAATCTCACTGCCGATACCGAGCAGCGCATTATCAAGGAAGGCGACAGGGTTATCATTGAAGCAGGCTATGAAGGCTATCTGGAAACGTCAGCAGACGGGACCATTCAGGAGACACAGGCCAAGCAGTACGGTAAAATCTTTGACGGACAGGTGGTGTATCCACGCCGACGCAAGGAAAACAATACCGATTACGTGCTGAGCCTGTTGTGTATTGACGGTAATAATCCGTTAAGGCTGAATTTTGTTGCCAAAACTCTCAACAAGGGCCTGAACCAGCGGCAGGTGCTGCAGGCTGTGTGTGATAAGTCGCAGACAAAAATTCCCACCAACACCATAACACAGGGGCTGTCCGGGCAACAGCTGCCACGAGGCAAGGTTATTTTTGGCGAGCCCAAGGACTGCATCGGCGATATCGCCCGTGGAAACGGCGCCAGCTATTGGATAGAGGACGGCATGCTGAACATGACCAGGCTAACCGACGTGGCGCAGGATGAGGCTATCGTGGTAACACCTACGACGGGGCTCATCGGCACACCGTCGCAGACGCAATATGGCGCCAGCTTCCGCCTGCTGCTGAACCCTGCTATAAAGATGAAGTCGCTGGTGCAGATTAAAAACAGCGAAATCAACGAAGCACAGTCGCAGCCTGGCAGCAATCAGTCAGCATTGGATCCGGACTGGATTTACCAGGTCATAGAGGTTACGCATCACGGCGATACTACGGGGAACGACTGGTACACAGAATGTAATGGTGTGAGCCGTTACGGCGTGGGCGCGCTTCCTGCCTTATTGTCGAATGCGGCGCAGAATCCTAACGGGGTGTGATTGTATGATTAATTTAAATGAGCGTGCTCCCAGCGAGGAGCGGCAGAACCGCCTGGATGAACGTGCCGCCAGCACTAAAACACGTGTTGCTATTCCGGGCATTATCCAGAGCTTTGACGCTGCAGCGCAGACGGTGACTGTCCGGCCTGCATTGCGTGAAAAGCTCAACTTGGACGGAACGGAGCAATGGGTGGACATACCGCTTTTGGTGGATGTGCCTGTTGCCCTGCCGCGTGCCGGTGGCTATGCACTCACGCTGCCTATACAGGCAGGTGATGAATGTCTTGTTGTTTTCGGTGACATGTGTATGGATGGCTGGTGGCAGTCAGGCGGTGTACAGAATCAGGTGGAATGCCGCAGGCATGATTTGTCCGACGGCTTTGCCATCGTCGGTATCTGGAGCCAGCCGAGGGTGCTGCCAAACTACAGCACATCTTCTGCACAGCTTCGAAATGAGGAGGGCAGTGCCTATGTTGAAATCGCTGGTGGCACCATTAATATTGTGGGCGGTGTTGTTAATATTAAGGCGGGGACGGTGAACATCAATGAGTAATGCGACCCGTCTGGGAGATTTGGACACAGGCCATGATGCTTGCCCGCCTACAGCACTGATCAGCGCCAGCACCAACGTGTTTATCAACGGCAAAGGCGCGGGCCGTGTCGGTGACAGCTATGCAGCGCATGGCTGCGTCAACCACCCAAGCCACAGCGGCGATATTGCCAGCGGCAGCAGCAGTGTGTTTATCAATGGCAGGGCTGCAGGGCGCATCGGCGACGCTGTTAGCTGTGGCGGCTCTGTCGCTGAGGGCAGCAGCAATGTGTTTATCGGAGGTTAGTCATGAAATACAGACGATTGGACGATAATTGGGATTACTGCTTTGGGCGTGGGCAACAAAATTATCTTACAGGCGTGGATGCGGTGGCACAGGCCATCAAGTCGCGCCTGCTTTTGCTTTATCACGAATGGTGGGAGGATCTGGAGGATGGGCTACCGCTTTGGGAGCGCATTTTGGGCACCAGTGGCAGCGAGGAAAACCGCCAGGCCGTCGATCTCATCATCCGTGACCGCATCAGCGGGACGGACGGCGTCAGCTCTGTGCTGCAGTTTGATTCCAGCTATGAACGGAGAATATACAAATTTAAGGCGACCGTGGAGACGCTTTACGGCACGCTTTACATCAGCAATGAAGGGGAGGTGTAGTTTGTGGCTTATTTCAAGCCTTATGTAGACAGTACCGGCCTGCATATACCTACCTATAACGATATTTTAGAGGATATGATTGCCGCTATGAAGGAAATTTACGGCACGGATATCTACCTGGGCAATGACAGTGCTGACTATCAGCTTCTATCCATCTTTGCGCTGAAGCAAAGCGACACGCTGCAGGCGCTGGCCTATGCCTATAACGCACGCTCACCTGAGACTGCCATAGGCACTAGCTTAGACAGCGTGGTCAAGCTTAACGGCCTGAAGCGTAAGGCTGCAGGGCACAGTACCTGTCAGGTGCTTATCAAGGGTGAGCCGTTCGCGCAAATCACGAGCGGCGCCGTAAAGGACAAGGCTGGCCTGACGTGGAACCTGCCCGCTAACGTCGTAATCGGCAGCTCCGGCAGCACCTACACTGTAGCAACGTGCGCTACGGCCGGGGCAGTATCCGCTATGGCAGGTGATATTAATCAGATTGAGACGCCTACCTATGGCTGGGTGTCGGTTACTAATGAAGTATCGGCGGTGCAGGGAAATGCTGAGGAAACGGACGCGGAGCTGCGCCAGCGCCAGACCATCAGCACGTCCAATCCCTCGCAGACCATGCTTGCGGGCACCAAGGGCGCTATTGCGGCACTGACGGATGTGTCAAGGTATGCTGTCTATGAGAATGATACAAATGTTAGCGATGTGTCAGACGATAATCCTTATGGCTTGCCTGCTCATTCCGTGACCTGCGTCGTGGAGGGTGGCACGGATGAAGATATCGCCGAAGCTATTTATGTGCATAAGGGCATCGGCTGCTATACCAACGGCGATGTCGAGGTGCAATATACGGACCAGAACGATTATGTGAACACCATCCGTTTTTACCGTCCTGATTACAAGGATATTTACGTAAAATGCGTACTGAAAAAGTACACTGGTTATGTGTCCAGCATTCAGGCCAGCGTGAAAACGGCTATATATAATTATCTGGCGGCACTCACTATCGGCAGTGACGTTTCGGCATCCATCCTGGCCAATATTATCACGGACTGCAATCCGTCGCTGACAAAGCCTATCTTTGGTATTAAATCCCTGCAGCTGGGGCTTGCTGCTGACTCGGTGAGCGCTGCAGACATTGATATAGGTTACAAGGAAATACCGAACCCTGTATTTGATGATATTGAGGTGACGGTAGATGCTTGACCTGGCTTATTATAAACGCCTTATAACCAGCGAGTATCGCAGGAGCCCGAAGTTTACGGCTATGGTGGCCAAGCTTGCAGGCTATGGACTTGACCTGGATAGCAGCGCTGACAACATGATTGCTGCTTTTGAGGTTGATCATGCGACAACGGCGCAGCTGGATATCCTCGGGACTATCGTCGGTGTCAGCAGGCAGCTGTCCTTTGAGCCGTCTGCTGAAGCCACCAGCGAGGTAATTTGTCCTACTCCCGATGAGCTGGCGGCGGGCACTGAGTGCCAGATTATAAACACGCCTGAACCGCAAAACATAAGCGGTGTGAATTTTCTTTCGGGCTTTGCTCCGGATGATATGGGTGAGGATCAGCCGTTAATAGATGATGACCTGTTCCGCCTGCTTATTAAGGCACGTATCATCCAGAACGCCTGGAAGGGTACAATCACGGAGCTGTACGAATTGTGGGAGGCCGTCATGGGTGCTGACAAAAGGCTGGCGATACAGGACCTGCAGGATATGTCGTTTAACATCGTGCTGCAGGGGGAGTATACGGCGCTGGAGCGTGAGCTTATTATTCACGCATATATTATTCCCAAGCCTGAGGGTGTGCGTATTAACGTGCTTACATTCGTGAACACGGACGGCTTGCCGCTCTTTAGCTATGACTACAATACTATGACATATAGCGGTTACAGCTCACATTGGGCAGAAAAGGAGACTACATAATGGCAAACAGTAATTTTAAGGTATTTGCTGAATCCGTCAGCGATACTAATGTTGTGACCGATGCTGAATACGCCACCAACACGCAGCGCATTAATGGAGTCGTCCCGGGCCTGGCATCTGCTGATTTGCACAACAAGCTGTATAAGCAGGCCACGATAATGGCTGCTGCTTTGGCGCAGGTTATCGTGGAGCAGGGGCAGGACGCCTTGGACAGCGATTACAAAAAGTTGGTAGCGTCCATCAAGAATTCGTTTGTACTCAGCCTGAACGATGAAAAGCCTGACGCCAACGGCAACATCAGCAAAAATTTTGTCTACAGCGTTGAGGGTAAAACACCCGACAGCGCAGGCAATGTATCGCTAAATATTGATTACCTGAACGCTATGAGCTTTGTGGGCAGCGTGGTGATCACCAAGGACAATATTAATCCCGGCACAAAAATCGGCGGTACATGGCAGCTGCTGGAGGCTGGCAGGTATATCCGTGCTGCAGGCGCAGGCTATCCCGGTGGTAACACCGGCGGCAGTGATGGTTTTACGCTGAGCGTTAACAATCTGCCTGCTCATAATCATGGAGCGACGGTATACAGCGCTGACCTTTCCGGTAATTTCCGCAGTCGCAGCAATACGTTTTATGGCAACGGCTCAACGAGCGACACGCTGGGGGCGTCTGCTGCAGATGGCAGCTTTAGCGTCAAAGAGAGAAATTTGCGGTCCGAAGGTAACGCTGATGATAACCGTACCGAGTATATCTGCCATTTTAACGGCAACCATACGCATCAAATTACAATAGGCAGTGCCGGCAATGGTGAAAAGGTCACCTTTGAGCCATCGTATCTGCTGCTGTATTTCTGGGTGCGTACAGCGTGAGGTGAGATAAATGAGTAATGCGAGAATACAGTTTAGCACTGCCAGTGAGGAAAAATGGCAGCAGGTGAACCCTACCCTGCGTGAGGGCGAGCTGGTTATAGTTAAAAAGGCCAACGGCAAGCGGAAGCTGGTAGTTGGTAATGCCGGCGGCTCTACGTACAGCACATCCGAGGTTGTTTGGGATGCTGAGGAAGCGGCAGGATATGCTACGCAGGCCGCTACTGGTGCAGCTACTGCCACCAGTCAGGCAACGGCCGCAGCTGCTTCTGCCGGCACTGCGTCTGCTGCCGCCACCAATGCGGCAGTAAGTGCTTCTTCTTCTGCTGCTTCCGCCGCCAGCGCCAAGACCTATATGGAACAGGCCAAGGCTATAGCAGATTTTAACCTTACTGTGACCGATGATGGCGACGGCAATGTATACATGACATTCTAGGAGGTGGGTTATGTTTAACGTGAACAACAATAACATCTCTCTGATCCGTGGCGACAGTGGCGTCTTTGAGCTGGCAGTGCAGGACACCGATGGTAATGCTGCAGAGCTGGATGCGGAGGATGTGCTCACTTTCACCGTGCGGCGTGTGGCGGCATCGCCCATTGTGGTTATCAAAAAACAGATTGATGTTGCTGATATGCAGGTTAATCTGGAGCCTGCCGACACAGAGGGGTTGCGCTTTGGTGCGTATGTCTATGACGTGGAGCTCAAGCGCAGCGACGGCTTTGTCAATACGATAATCCCGCCGCATGACTTCCTGCTACTGGAAGAGGTGACATATTGATGAAGCTGTTAGGTGTACTGACTCCTGCAAAAGCAACGCTGTTAGGTAAATTAACACCTGCAAAAGCAACGCTGCAGGGGACGCTCAGTGCTAAACGGATTACTGGCGGTACCAAGTATACGGGCGATTATACGGCACGTTCTCAGGTGGATGAAGCCTACCAGCTGCCTACTGCCAACAGGTATTTGACCGACAACATCACAGTTGAAAAAATACCATACTACGAAACCAGCAATGTGGCAGACGGCTTGACGGTGTACATTGGAAAGGAGATTGAGGTAAATTATGGCTAATCAGTATGTATCTAAAGTAGTGTACGGCGGCAAAACGCTTATTGACTTGACCGCCGACACAGTAACAGCGGACAAGGTGCTTAGCGGCTACACCACGCATGGCAAGGACGGCGCTGCCATTACAGGTACCTGCACATTTGATGCTGACACTGGCGACGCTACAGCGGCGGTTGCCGAGATTTTGACAGGCAAGACAGCTTATGTCAACGGCGTGAAGCTCACAGGCACAATGAAGAACAATGGGGCTGTAACAGGTA
>CAVAHH010000059.1:0-8942 GCA_963588395.1 bacterium | reverse complement strand
CTTATATACCGTACCCTTACCTACATCAGCCAAGGAAATGATCTCATCTAACGTTGCCTTTTCATAACCATGGCGCGAAAAGACCTGTTCTGCCGCCTGCAAAATGCGTTTATCCTTAGGTTGCGCCGCATCTATTGTCACAATAATCCCTCCCCGTCACCCTCTAACGCAGACCACTAAATCTGCTCAGGATCTCCCTAAATGCGTACATAATAGCTCCGAACTGCTGACTAATTAGTCAATCGTATATTGTTCATTTTACCACATATTTACAATAAAAGCACGATGATTTTATTAACCTAATTCTGCGCATAAAAAAACCCGCTTCTGCGGGCATTTTTATTTTTGCGTAACTCTACTGTCCAGCCCCCCAGCCGGCAGTGCTTTTACTTTCAGCATTTCCAAAAGTCCCCTCAATTGGCCGCTTCCACGAACCACCTTGTCTATATATACGGTGGCAATTTGTTACGCAATAGCACTATTTCATTTTTACATATCTCCATGTGCACATTTTATTTTTCTCAAGCACTACGGAAAATAAAAAAGCAACAACGGAAAGTATACAGCTTTCGCTGTTTCAACGCCGTTGTTGCTTATGCTGAAATTATACTACCTTGGTTGGTATTTGTAAATACTTTTCTTACGCAAGCTCTAATTTTTCTTTGCCTGCAATATTACTGCAACATAAGTTACAGTTTTGCTAATTTTTTTGACTTAAAAGTCAAATTTCTGACCCGTAAGCAGTTCATATGCTTCGATATACTTAGCAATAGTCTTATCAATAACTTCCTGCGGCAGCTCATAGCCGGCATCAGGATTAGCGCTCAGCCAGTCACGGACAAACTGCTTATCATAAGAGGGCTGACCTTGACCTACCTTGTAGCCTTCCAGCGGCCAAAAGCGGGAGCAGTCCGGAGTGATCATTTCGTCACCCAAAACAACCTCGCCGTTTTCATCCAAGCCGAACTCAAACTTGGTATCAGCGATAATAATGCCGCGTTCCAAAGCGTAAGCAGCGCATTTTTTATAAATAGCAACAGTATAGTCACGCAACTTTAAAGCATATTCCTTGCCACGACCAGGATGCAGCTTCTCCAGAATTTCAATGCTTTGCTCTACACTGATATTTTCATCATGATCACCAAGTTCGGCCTTAGTGCTGGGAGTAAAAATAGGCTCTGCCAGCTTTTGCGATTCCTGCAAACCCTCAGGCAGCTTGATGCCACAGATTTCGCCGGTCTTTTTGTAGCTTTCCCAGCCACTGCCGGTAATATAGCCACGAACGATGCATTCGATTGGCAGCATATTCAGCTTTTGGCATTTCATGCTATTGCCGGTGAATTCACTCTTCTGGAAAAGCTCCGGCATGTCCTTGGTATCTACAGAAATCATATGGTTCGGCACAATGTCCTTGGTCATATCGAACCAGAATTTAGAAATCTGAGTCAGCACCGTACCCTTTTTAGCAATCATGTTTTTCAGAATATGGTCAAATGCGGAAATACGGTCGGTGGCTACCATAATAATGCTGTCACCAACATCATACATTTCACGAACCTTGCCAGACTTAAACGGTTTGTACTCTTGCATTTTAAATCCTCCTCAAAAATTTTCAACAGCGCAAAAGCTGAGCAACGTCAATTTCGCCTGTCTTTGTTAACTTTGTTATAAATCACGCTAATATCATAGCACAACAAAAGTCAAAAGTCGAACATTTTTCATTGTTTCTTATATATTTTTCGGTTTTCTGCCTTTATTTTTCCAGCAACCTTCCCAAGCACAGCATATCCGTATCCACATATGGTTCACCCAAATGCCGCGTCGGCACAAAGCTTCCATGGCAATCGCTACCACCGCTGATTAGCAGGCCATGCTTTTTGCAATGCTGCAGTAGTCTTTGTGTCCCTTCAAGCGTGTGGTTAGAATGATAACATTCAAAACCATCTAACTGCTCTGTCCGCAAAATATCCATCACACGCTCCAGCCCCGGTCCATGAAAGCCGCTGGCTGCATGCGCGCAAAAGGCCAAACCGCCGGCACCATGAATTGCTGTCACTACGTCACTTATTGGCGGAAAATCTGGGAACCCCAAATCATGCTCAGGCGTAAAAATACGGCTGAAAAAATCACTCACACCACTGCACAGTCCTTTGTCAATCAAATAGGCCAAAGCACGCCAGCCACCACGCCTCTTGTCATAGCTATAGTGTGCGAACTCCGCCACGTCCACATTCCAGCCCTCCTGCGCCAGAATCCTTATGCTGTCCACATCCTTTTGCTCCAGCAGTGCTTCGTTATGCTGCATAAGCTCCAAAAGCGGCTTATTAGCTATGTCGATGCCATACCCCAAAATATGAAACGACAAACCTTCCTTCGTCGAGCAGATTTCCGCTCCCGGCAAAAAATTTATTCCGGCAGCTGTAGCCAGCCTGCCCACCTCTGCAACGTTAGCAATACTGTCATGGTCAGTAACTGCTAAAAGTCCCAGTCCGCACCGCAAGGCCTGCTCCACCACCTCTGCCGGTGTCCACGTCCCATCAGACGCGGTGGTATGAATATGTAAATCGGCCCTTAATGCCATCAAAACGCTTCCTTCCACATCCTTGCCGCTGTTTTTAGCGCCAAACAAGACATAGTTTCTTACAATAATAGCATAGTTTAAATGCTTTCTGCTGTCAACAGCTGTTACTATGCCTTGTCATCATACACCTGTCCACCAGCTTTCTTATCTATAAATTACATTCTGTAATATTTTTTACATTTCTCCTATAAATCAACCACACCTGTACTTTAATTTAGTATATATTCAGTTAACATCCATTGCAGGCGTACATAACTCATTGCAGGCTTGACATTATTTGCTATATATTATATACTGTTAACGCTGTTATAAAATAATCTTAAACATTAGGGGGAGTTTTTATGTTTAGTAAGTTTGTAGCGATTTTGAACGAAGTCGCTCTCATCAAGCAAATTGCTGTCGGCCTGGTCATTGGTATTCTGCTGGCAGTTTGCGTGCCACAGGCTGTGCCTGTTGTGGCCATCTTTGGTGATCTATTTGTTAAGGCACTGAAGGGCGTCGCACCTGTACTGGTCTTCTTCCTGGTTATGAATGCCATGGCCAAAAAGAAGAGCGGTGGCGAAGCCAACATGCAGCCCATCATCATTCTTTATGTTATTGGCACCTTCTGTGCCTCCCTGGTTGGCGTCAGCCTGTCCTTCCTGTCGCCCACAACGTTGCAGCTGCAGGTTGCAGACGCCAAGGTCACACCACCCAGTGGTATTATCGAAGTGCTGCACAACCTCATTTTAAGCGTTGTAGATAATCCCGTATCTGCGCTGCTTAACGCCAACTACATCGGCATCCTGGCATGGGCCGTTATTTTTGGTATTGCCATGAACCTCGTTGCCAGCGAAACTACCAAGAATGCTCTTGATGATATCGCCAAGGCCATCACCCTGGTCGTAAAGTGGGTTATTCACTTCGCACCTCTCGGCATCATGGGTTTGGTTGCAACGTCCATCAGCGACAGCGGTCTTTCGGCTATCGTCAGCTACGTACACCTTTTGGGCGTGCTCATTACCTCCTATTTCCTAGTAGCATTGGTAATGAATCCGCTCATCGTATATTTCAACATCCATCGCAACCCGTATCCGCTGGTATGGGCCACCATTCGCGAATCCGGCGTATATGCCTTCTTCACCCGCAGCTCTGCTGCCAACATTCCGGTTAACATGGCTCTGTGCAAGCGTCTGGGCCTCAACCCCGATACCTATGCAATTTCTATTCCGCTGGGAGCAACCATCAACATGGCCGGTGCATCTATCACCATCTCCGTACTGGCACTCGCTGCAGCCAACACCTTGGGCATCCATGTAGACCTGCCCACCGCACTCTTGTTGTGCATCGTTTCCACTGTCGGTGCCTGCGGTGCTTCCGGCGTTGCCGGTGGCTCGTTGCTGCTTATCCCTGTAGCCTGTGCTTCCTTCGGTATTGGCAATGACATCGCCATGCAGGTTGTTGGCGTCGGCTTCATCATCTCCGTGCTGGAGGATGCCTGTGAGACCGCGCTTAACAGCTCCAGCGACGTACTCTTTACCGCTACTGCCGAATTCGCCCAACGTGCCAAGGAAGGCACCCTAAAGGCCGAAGACCTCGTTCCCAAAAACTAAAAATATCTGTAAGCGGACTGGCGTAGTGCTTGCGCCGATCCGCTTTTTTGCAAAAAAACAGCCGTCAGAGCCTTTGCACTCTGACGGCTGTTTTCATTTGAAAGGATGAAGTGGGAGATTGTTATCCTTCGATAGCAATGTATTTTTTATCTTCTACTTTTTTAGGCTCAACCTTAGGAATGGTAACCTTTAAGATACCATCCTCAAATTTTGCTTTGATGTCTTCCTGGGTAACTGCTTCGCCAACATAAAAGGTTCTTGCACATTGCCCGGTATAACGCTCACGGCGGATGTAAACGCCATTATCATTCTTTTCGTCCTTGTCCAAGCCCTTAGCAGCGGTAATGGTCAGATAACCGTTTTCCAGCTTAGCGCTGACATCCTCTTTCTTGAAGCCTGGCAGATCAGTATCCATCTCATAGGCGGTATCCGATTCCTTAATATCGGTTTTCATAATGTTCTGCGCATGCTTACCATAGAGCGGATTGCGATGACCAAAGAACTCTTTATCAAACGGGAAATCCATCAAATCATCAAATAAGCTTTCACCAAATACACTAGGCATCATCATAAGTCATTCCTCCAGTTTTATCTTCCTCGTAGTCTGCATTTTCATGTTGATGCTGCAAGTAATAATTGATTTATCACTCGGGATTTGCTCCTTCCATCGGCTGCCCTTGCAGCCCCTGTGGCTCATTTCCTTTGTTGATTATGTTATACCACCTTTTGTTAGCACTGTCAAGAGAAGAGTGCTAATTTCTGACGATTTCACACAATTAACATAAAGCTAGTTGCTATTATCACAAATTTGTAATACAATAATCCTAATCAATATACGAAAGTAGGTCTTGACTATGCATTTACCAGAAAAGAGATATATTGCGTCCTTTGACATAGACGCACAAAACACCTTCACTCCCGTCTGCCCCGATGAGCTGCCGGTTGCCGAAGGTGACACCATCGCCCCCGAGCTGAACGCCCAAGCCCAATTTGCCTGCCTGCGCCTTGCCTCACGCGACGCACACAGCCGCTGTGCCCTGTGGCTGAGCGACGCAGAGCACGCACCGCTTACACCCATCAGCGGTCATCCTGATTTGGATGTGCGCTGGCCTGCACATGCTATCATCGGCACCAATGGCTTCGACTTCATCGACGGTCTTGATCCCGCTGCCTACGATTTTCAAATTTTCAAGGGCATCGAACCGGATAAGCATCCTTATGGTGCCTGCTACCATGATCTCAAAAACACGCTTTCTACAGGTGCTATTGAATATTTGCGCTGCCACGGCATCACCACCGTCATCTGTGGCGGCCTGGCTACAGACTATTGCGTAAAGAACACCGTGCTGCAGCTTGTGGCAGCAGGCTTTGACGTTATCCTAAACAAGGCTGCCTGCCGTGGTATTGCTCCCGACACCATCGCCAACGCCATGCAGGAAATGCAGGCTGCAGGTGTAAAGTTCGTGGACTGTGCTGCAGATCTTGCCAAATAAGTGCACAAAGAAAATGAGGCTGGGACAAAACTAACTTTACAAATTAAAAAATCGCTAGAGTTTAAGTATTTTCTAAAATTTTCATACTAAAAAATCAGTGGGATTTTATCTGATGATAAACCTCCACTGATTTTTCTATTTAAGGTTGGGTTTTGTCCCAACCTCTTTCTTATTGCTTAAAACTTAGCAAACATTTCTTTTATTTTTCCCCTATCACTAGTGACTGTCAGCGCCAGCTGCAGCAAAATACGCGCCTTTTGCGGATTTAAATTATCAGCAGGGATGAAACCTGCCTGCGTCCAGTGCTCCAGTCCTTCTGTAACAACACCGCTACCGGTGCGGCTTGCACGCACAACTGCTATGCCCTGCGCAGCTGCAGCTGTCAAGACTGGCTCAACAGCCTCATGCACGCTACCCATACCGCTACCTGCATAAACAATGCCCTTAGCGCCTGCCGTCACCGCTGCCTTTACCAAAGCACCATCCTCGCCGATATGCGTATAAATTATATCCACACGCGGCAATGTGCTCAAAGCGTCCGCAGCAAAGGGCGTAGACACCGTATGCAGACGGCTACTGTTATAATAGTAGCGCACGATGCCACCAACTACGAAGCCAAGCGGTGCGCCGCTGGGAGCCTTAAAGGTTGCGACGTTCGTAGTATTGGTTTTGCTCACATCGCGTGCACCATAAATTTCGTCATTCATGACAACCAGCACGCCACGTCCTGCGCTTTCCTCCTGCACTGCTACCTTCACAGCGTTGATAAGGTTAAGCGGTCCGTCGGCACTGACTGCGGTGGCAGGGCGCATCGCTCCCACCACAACCACAGGCTTGCTGCTTTTGAGCACCAGGTTAAGGAAGTACGCTGTTTCCTCCAGCGTATCCGTGCCATGCGTAATAACCAAGCCATCCACATCAGTACGCGCCAAAAGCTCATTGGCACGCTGTGCCAGCTGCAAAAGCAAGGCATCCGTCATACTGCTGCTATCAATATTACACACCTGCTCGCCGCTGATGTTCGCAAGAGCATCCAAGCCAGGCACACCTGCCAGCAAATCCTGTACGCTAAATACGCCTGCTGTGTAGCCTGTCATCTGGGTAGCGCTGGCCGCCTGCCCTGCAATTGTCCCACCCGTTGCAAGTATGGTGATATTCTTTAACATTATGCTACAATCTCCCCTGCCAATCAATCTAAGCCAAACATGCTCTTAGCCATAGCAATACCGCTGGGTGTGCGGAAAATATTTTTTACAGCCTTTGCAATGTTTTCCTTAGGCAGACCATCTTCGTAAAAATTCACCAAGAAATCGGCCTCCACCAAAAGCTGGTAATCCAAGCCGTCAATATTATTATAGGTATGGTGATGGCCCACAAGATAGCAGATGCGGTCTACCTTTTGTGGTTCGTAACCCACGTCCTCCAGCAGCTTGCGTGCTACCGCAGGTCCTTCCTCCTCCTGAATTTTACCTGTGCATTTACCCACGCCGTATTTAGCCTCACCAGGCTTAATGCCACAATCGTGCACCAGGCCTGCAGCCTCCACCAGCTCTAAAAGCTCTGCGTCTGCGCCCTCACCCTCGCCCAAGTGACGCGCCAGACTAGCGACCTTGATAAAATGCTGGCAACGGCGTGCATCGCCGCTAAACAGCTCTACCATAGCATTATATAAAGCACAATTTCTTGTCATCATCTAACCCCCTCAAATGTATTAATAAATTAATTTTAAGTCATAAATCGCACCTTGTAAAGAAAACCGTCCCAGATTTTTCCGGGACGGTTACATTTATTTATCACGCTACGCCAAGCGCCACACCTACGATAACGATAACTGTAGCCACAGCCGTCCACAGCAAAAACAGCGGCAGCATCCAGCGCAGCCAACGGTCAAAGGCCACACCTGCGATCGCGATGCTGGCCATCATCGTGCCATTGGTGGGAAACACAGCGTTAGAAAGGCCATCGCCATACTGAAAGGCGCACACTGCCATCTGACGCGAAATACCCACAACGTCTGACAATGGCGCCATAATCGGCATCACTACAGCTGCCTGCCCCGAGCCTGAGGATACAAAAAAGTTGAAGAAAATATTAGCATAAAACATCACAGGTCCCAGCGTCCATTCCGGCAGCTGCTGCATAAAAAGTGCTATATAATGCACAAGAGTATGCATAATCTGTCCCTCGTTCAATAACACTGCCACCGAGGTTGCGAGGCCAATGAGCATAGCCGAAAAACACATTTTAGAGGCGCCTGTCAAAAAGCTTTTGACAAAGCCATCCGCACCCATACCGGTGACGGCGGCAGCAAAGGCTGCTACGCAAAACATAGCTCCGGCCATATATTCCAGCCCCCACTTATAAGCAAAGGAGCCATAAATATAAATACCCAGGCCAATAGCCAATCCCAGCAGCACCAAAAAGTCCTGCTTGCGGAAGGGAGCCTCTAAGTCAGCATTACTGTCCTCGTCCACCAGCCAGTCACCTGCACCCAAATTATCGCGCTTGACCTTGTAGGCATAGTGCATGATGTATACAACCGTTACAGCCACCATCACAGCCATACCTGCGCTACGAAAGACAAAGCCGCTCAAAATGGGAATATCAGCAATTTTTTGCGCTGTCTGTACCGTCATAGCGCACATAGGACTCATAGAATAACCCACATAGGCAGATACAAAGGTCAGCGCCAGCGCCATCAGACGATCCAGCCCCAATCGCTTCGCCAGGATGAGACCCACAGGTACAACGGCAACAACAGGGTTCGCCATAATACCTACAGCTCCCAGCACAGCCATAACCACCATCAACAGCGGCAACAGCAAAAGCGCATTGTCCCCCAAGCGACGGATGAGCAGTACGATGAAGCGGTCAATCGCACCCGTAGCGATGAGCACATAAAAATAACCGCCAACCAAAAAAGTGAATAAAATAATGGTAGAAGAACGGCGCATACCACCAAAAATAGAATTAATGAAGCTCCACGGACCCACACTACTTGAGGCTACGAAATGAAAGCTAGCAGGATCGATGACCTTGGTTCCCTGCACAAACTCATACTTACCTGCAGGAATGATATAAGTGAGTGCTGCTACCATCAGCATCATAATAAAAACAATAATAAAAGCGTTAGGCACGCGCAAACCTGCCTGTTTTTCCAAAAAATTACCCCCTCGTAAAATAAAATACAGCAATATTCTAAACGCAAATCCTATAAATGTCAAAAGCAACCTGTAAATTTGTTGCCTGCAGTACAGCTTTTGCTAAGTGTGTAAC
>CAVAHH010000058.1:0-9042 GCA_963588395.1 bacterium | reverse complement strand
GCGTAGTAGCGGCCAACGCGTACCCGGCTGATTACCTGCTTTTTGATACATTTGCGCCGGGGCAGTACGGTGGCACGGGGCAGCGCTTTGACGAAACGCTTTTGGATGCCTGCGGCGTGAGTAAGCCCTACTTTATAGCAGGCGGCCTGGATGCGGACAGCGTGGCAGGTGTGATTAAAAATACTAAGGCCTTTGCCGTGGATGTTAGCGGCGGGGTCGAAACAGACGGCTTTAAGGACAAAACAAAAATTGCTGCATTTATTGCGAATGTGAGATGCGCAATGGGAAATTAGCAGCACCTTTAAAGCCTCCCTTGGGAGGGAGGTGCCTGTAAGGCAGGCGGAGAGTGGTGTGCAGTCAATTGCCGATTTTACTAAGATAAGGGGAGATAACAATGACAAAAGGTAGATATGGTATTCATGGCGGCCAGTACATGCCGGAAACCTTGATGAACGCAGTATTGGAGCTGGAAGAGGCTTATGAAAAATATAAGAATGACCCGGATTTTAAGGCAGAGCTGGCGCGCCTATACCGCGAATATGCCAACAGACCGTCACTTTTGTATTATGCCGAAAAAATGACCAAGGATTTGGGTGGCTGCAAAATTTACCTCAAGCGTGAGGACTTAAACCACACCGGCGCTCACAAGATTAACAATGTATTGGGACAGATCCTGCTGGCGCAGAAGATGGGCAAAAAGCGCGTTATTGCCGAAACCGGCGCAGGCCAGCACGGTGTTGCCACTGCTACTGCCGCTGCGTTAATGAACATGGAATGTGTTGTATACATGGGCAAGGAGGATTGCGAGCGCCAAAAGCTGAATGTGTTCCGTATGGAGCTTTTGGGTGCTAAGGTCGTGCCCGTTGCCAGCGGTACAGGCACGCTTAAGGATGCCGTTAACGAAGCACTGCGCGTATGGACCGAGCGCGTGGAGGACACCTACTACGTGCTTGGCAGCGTTATGGGCCCGCATCCCTATCCCGAAATCGTGCGTGACTTCCAAAAGATTATCGGCGAGGAAATCAAGGCACAGATGCTGGAAAAGGAAGGACGTCTGCCTGACGTTTTAGTTGCCTGCGTCGGTGGTGGCTCCAACGCTATGGGTATGTTCTATGATTTTATCGAGGACAAGGACGTGCGTCTGATTGGCGTAGAGGCTGCAGGCTTGGGCGTAGATAATCCCAAGAACGCTGCTACTATGGCAAACGGCACCTTAGGCATCTTCCATGGCATGAAGAGCTACTTCCTGCAGGATGAATATGGCCAGATCGCGCCTGTATATTCCATCTCTGCCGGTTTGGATTACCCCGGCATCGGGCCGGAGCACGCTTATCTGCACGACATCGGCCGCGCAGAATACGTTCCTGCCACCGACCAGGAGGCCGTGGACGCCTTTAACTATTTGTCTAAGATGGAGGGCATTATTCCCGCTATCGAAAGCGCGCACGCAGTGGCCTACGCTATGAAGCTGGCACCGACGTTGCCTAAGGACAAGATTATGGTAATTAATATTTCCGGCCGTGGTGACAAGGATGTTGCCGCCATCGCACGCTATATGGGGGTTGATTTACATGACTAGAATTCAGGATGCATTTGCTAAAAATAAAAAGGTTTTCATTGGCTTCGTCACTGCTGGTGACCCCAATCTGGCTGTAACCAAGGAGTTAGTTATGGCGATGATTAAGGGCGGCGCAGGATTAGTGGAATTTGGTATTCCCTTTTCGGACCCCGTAGCTGAGGGTGAGGTTATCCAGCGCGCTGATTTGCGTGCGCTGGCAGCAGGCACTACCACCGACAAAATTTTTGACCTGGTGGCCGAGCTGCGTCAGGAAACCCAGGTCCCCTTGGTGTTTTTGACCTACGCCAATCCGATTTACGCCTATGGCGCCGAAAAGTTCTTCACCCGCTGCGAAGAAACAGGTGTGGACGGCGTCATCATTCCCGATATCCCGTACGAGGAGCGCGAGGAGATGCGTCCCTACAGCGAGCCGCATAACATTGCGCTGGTGCCGCTCATCGCTCCTACATCCAAGGACCGCATCGCTAAGATCGCCAAAATCGCGCAGGGTTATGTTTACGTGGTGTCTTCCCTGGGCGTTACGGGCGTGCGCAAAAACATCACCACCGACATTGATGGCATTGTGACCGAGGTTCGTAAGGCAACCGATATCCCTGTAGCCGTAGGTTTTGGCATTGCCACTCCGGAGCAGGCTTACAAGATGGCCAAGGCCAGCGATGGCGCGATCGTTGGCAGCGCAATTGAAAAAATCGTCGAAAAGTACGGCGAGGCTTCTCCCCAATATGTTTATGAATATGTTAAGAGTATGGCAGACGCTGTGGCCAAGGCAGTAGAGAAGTAAAATATTTGCTTTCTGTAGGGCGTTTGTGTAAAAACTGAGCTCCCCCAAAAGGGGAGCTTTTTTTGTGCTTTCGGCTTACGGTATCCTTTTAGAAACTATACTACTAATTAGTGCATACTTTACAAAATCGTTTGCATAGCGTATGATAACAAATTAGAGCGCGGCCGTTGCGCCTGCTATTGTGAAGTTACTGTTAAAAATGCTTTTATCTGTCCGCAAAGGATAGCGCATATGCTATAATAGACACGCGAAAGGATTAATTAGGAGGTTATCAACATTTTAGAATTTAAACCGGTAACATTGGAGCAAAAGCCGATGTTTGAAAGCTATATATCAAAATCACATCAAAGAGGCAGTGAATGTGCTTTTTCTAACCTGTTTGTGTGGCGTGACTGCTATCATATTTTTTGGTGCGTTGCGCACGATTTTTTGCTGCTGAAGGTAAAGCGCAACGACGTGGATTTTTATATCCAGCCCTTTGGCGGCCGTGACGAGGATTTGCCGCAGCTGATGCAGGAGCTGAAGGAGGAGCACCAGGGCAGACCCTTTGAGATGCATGGCATCTATGATTTTACCAAGGAGCGCTTTGAGCGCGTGCTATCAGGCCTGGTGTACGAGGATGACCGCGATAACTGGGATTACGTTTATCTGCAGGAAAAGCTGGCGACGCTGTCGGGACGCAAGCTGCACGGCCAGAAGAACCATTATAACGCCTTTGTCAAGGCTCATCCTGACTTTGTCTATGAGCCGATTACTCTTGATAATATGATGGAATGTCTGAACTTTGGCGAGCGCTGGTGTGACGAGCACATGGCGGAGGATCCGTCGCTGGAATGTGAAAAGTATGCTATCCAGCAGGCGTTTTTGAGCTTTGAGCAGCTGGGGCTGCGCGGTGGAGCTATCCGCTTTGACGGAGCTATCCAGGCGTTCAGCTTTGGTAAGAAGATTAACGAGGATACGGCGGTACTGCATGTGGAAAAGGCGCGCCACGATGTGCGCGGTCTGTATACTGCTATTACCAAGGAGTTTGCAGCGCATGCCTGGACGGATGTAAAGTATCTCAACCGCGAGGAGGATATGGGGCACCCCGGTCTGCGCACGGCCAAGGAGGCTCTGCATCCTGAGTTCATGGTGAAGAAGTACAACGTCATTATCGGGTGAGGTGCCGTATGATTTACAGAGTTGTGGGCGCGGAGCGCATGCAGCAGGTGGCAGAGCTGTGGGATTACTGCTTTGAGAAAAAGACGGAGCCTTTTTTTCAATATTATTTTACCAATTACTGCGGTAAGGATAACATGGTGATCGGCGGCTTCGATGAGGTCGGTGGTCGGGAAAGGCTGCGCACGATGCTACACGTTAACCCCTATATGTTGCGACTGCGTGGAGTCGAGCAGCTGGTACCATACCTTGTAGGCATTGCCACGGCACCGGAGGCACGGGGGCAGCACTTATTGCGGCCGCTGCTGGAAACCACATTTGAGGTGCTGCGCTCACAGAGCTTTACCTTTGTGACGCTTATGCCTATTAATGCAGGCATTTATCTGCCCTACGATTTTGCTTACTGCTACTACCGTCATGAGTACAAAATGCCTATGGCGGTCCTGCACCCTGTGGCCGCAGGCAGTGAGCTGGCTGTGGAGCGCGTGCAGCTTACAGATGTTTTGGCAGCTGCTATGCAGGAGAAAGATAACTGCGGGGATAACGAGCTGGCGGCAGTGTATGCCAGGGTGACAGCTACCTGGAACGGCGTGCCCAAGCGTACAAGCTTTCAATGGCGCAAGCTGTTGAGCGTTATGACGGCGGAAAGCGTGCAATGCGCAATGGTTTACCGTACTGGCAAAGCGGCAGGCTATTTGCTGTATACTATCAGCGAGGAACTCTTTACGGTGCACGAGCTTTTGGCAGATGATTTTGCTGCCAAAAACCGGCTGCTGCAGTTTGCGGCAGGCCATAAGAGCGAGGCGCAGGAATTTTGCTGGCTGGCCGAGGACTGGGATAAGACTCATTTGGACTTTACGGAGCAACAGTACGCGGGCAGGCTGGAGCCATTTATGATGGCACGCTGTCTGGATGCGAGAAGGGCGCTCAAGGAGCTGCCCGTACCGCAGCAGATGCCTTGTGGCAGCGTGGTGCTGCTTTTGACTGACAGGGTGATAGAGCGTAACAACCACCTGCTGAAGCTTTTGACCGCGCCGGGGCATTTGGACGCTGTGAGCACAGCGGAGCAGGAGGAGGTTACCATGGATATAGGCGTCTTCACTCAGCTTTACTTTGGCACCTTCAGCGCCAGCGAGCTGTGGGAGGCAGGACGCATCAAATGCAGCGATATAGAAAAGCTGCAGCTTTTGGACGCGCTTTTTCCCAAGGAACGCACCTACAATAACGAATATTTTTGAGAGTTTTGAGAGATAGAGAAGGCTGCTGCAGATTGCTGCGGCAGCCTTACTTATTGCTACTAAAATATATTTTGGGCGTCTTAAACTCTTGTAATAATGCTTGACTTGGAGTACGCTTCAGGTTATAAGATAAAGTAAATTAATAGATCACGATGAAAGGATGCGATTGCTATGCACAAAAGGATAAATATGCTGTTGGCTGCCCTGCTCGTGGCAGGTGCTGTGGCGCTATCAGGCTGTGGTGGTGGTGCCGACAGTGCTGCGGACAGCGAGGCAGGCGGCAGTGACACTGCTGTTGCTATTACCAACCCGAGGCAGATAGTGGCGGCAGATAACAAGAGCGGCCGTACGATTATGTGGGAGGGTAGAGTGAAGCAGGAATATACCTTGGATTATCGCTTGGTAGGTGACAAGAAGATTACTAGCGTTAAGGCAGTGGACAGCTCCTTTGACGACGGCCCTAAGGATAGCTATATTCATTACACTGCGCGCCTGGCAGGATTAAAAAGCGGCAGCGACTACGAATACCGTGTGAATGCAGCGCAGCACAAGGGGCGCTGGCACAAGCTGCACACAGATGATGGCGGCGCCTTTACCGCGCTTATCTTCCCTGATTCGCAGAGCGCCAACTATAGCGGCTGGCAGCAGCTGGCGCGTGAGGCCTACAAGCGCCATAGTGACAGCGCTTTGTATATCAACATGGGCGATTTGGTAGACAACGGCCAGGACAGCAGCCAGTGGAAGTCGTGGTTCAACAGCGTGAGCACCTTTAGTGATGCTGTACCGCTGGCACCCTTGGTGGGTAACCATGAGGCCTATAACAGACAGTGGCAGGAGGTACTGCCGGTTGCCTACACACATTTATTCAACGTGCCGCAAAACGGCCTGGATAAATATCCCAATCAGTTTTACAGCTTTGATTATGGTCCGGTGCATTTTGTAGTTTTGGACACCAACTTCCCCGAGATGAAAAAGTACCAGCCGCAGCTTTTGGCAGACGAGCTGCCGTGGCTGGAAAAGGATTTGGCGGCCAGCACGGCAAAATGGAAGATTGTTTTGATGCATCGCGACATTTTTTTGTACGGCTTCGGACCGCAGTCGGGTAGGGAGCAGACCAAGACACAGCTTTTGGATTTCAGCTATCAGCTGATGCCTGTGTTTGAAAAGTACAAGGTGGATGCGGTACTGACGGCGCATTTGCACACCTACCGCCGCCGTGTGCCGCTCAAAAACTTCGCTCCCGCCGCTGACGGTATAACTTATATTTTGACAGGCGTGGCCGGCGATGTGCGCTATCCTAAGCTGTGGGGCGACTTTGAATGGGATGCGGCGCGGGCACCGCAGCCGGAGACCACCAACTACATGACGCTGAAGGCAGACGCAAGCTCCTTGGAGCTGAAGGCCTTTTTGGCAAACGGCAAGCAGTTTGACGAGGTGCGTTTGCAAAAGTAAGGAGTTAACCTTTGGTAGTGCTTTGCAGGATGCATACTGCTAAATTGTAGTGGCTGCGTCCTTTGCTTATCGCTTTTTGAGGCAAAATGTGCTAAAATAAAGCTACACGGACCGAAAGGAGTGCATGATTATGACAGAAGTATCACAAGAAACCATGATGTTTAAGCGTCAGAGCGAAAAGCTCGATGTTGCAGAAACGATAAAGGAAGTATATGCTGCCTTGGAAAAGAAAGGCTATAACCCTGTGGATCAGCTGGCAGGCTACCTGTTGAGCGGCGACCCTACCTACATCACCAGCTATGACGACGCGCGTACCAAGCTGCGCCGCCACGAGCGCTATGAGCTGATTGAGGAGATGGTGAAAAGCTATCTGCAGCAGATTAATAAATAAGGCTGTAAAGGAGATTTTGGATGCGGAAGATGTCCCTGGATGTGGGAACAAGAACAATAGGCATCGCTGTGAGCGATTTGACGGGGATGATAGCGAATGGTGTGGAAACAATCCGCCGCACCAGTGAGGAGCGTGACTACGCCCGCATTGCCGAGCTGATTGCCGAGCACGAGGTGGATACGCTCGTCGTAGGCTACCCCAAGAATATGAATGGCACTATTGGTGAACGCGCCCAGGCCTGCGAGGCCATGGCAGCAGAGCTACGCAGGCGTTTTACTGCCGTGCAGGTGGTGCTGTGGGACGAGCGGCTGAGCACGGTGGCGGCCGAAAAAGTGCTGGTGGATGCCGATATGCGTCGCAAAAAGCGTAAGAAGGTTATTGATATGATGGCTGCCGTCGTCATCCTGCAAAATTATCTTGACAGCAAAAGCTTTAGAATTTGACAGAAGCAAGCAACCTATTATACAATAGACAAAACAGACTTATTCTTGTGTGATTTATAGTGAAAGAGGTGCCTTTATGGAAGAAAAAGACATTAAAAATGAAGAATTAGAAGCTATGCAGGCAGATGCTGACGAAGAAGTGATCTGCGTCGTGCTGACCGACGAGGCAGGCAACGAGCATGAGTTCTATCAGGATATGGTAATTGACGTTGACGGCAAGCAGTTCGCAGTTTTGGTTCCGCTTGATGACGACTGCTGCTGTGAGGACGAGGAATGTGAATGCCATGACCACGAGCATGACGAAGAGGACGAGGATGACAACTGCGTCATCGCCCGCATTGACTTTGACGAAAACGGCGAAGCTGTTTACACCGCTCCCACTGATGAGGAGTATGAAGCAGTAGTTGCCAGATATGACGAGCTGTTTGACGGCGAAGAGGAATAAACAGCATACGGTAAAAATATCCGGACTTCGGTCCGGTATTTTTATGTGAGCAATAGCGTAGATGGTAAAAGATTGATGGATATAGAAAAAATTAAGGGTTTTATCAAGGATTATCCCTACCGTGCCGCCGCAGTTGGTGCGGCAATTTTGGCGGTTTTGGCGCTGGTGGTTTTTACAGTGCAGCTCAACCATCGTGGCAATAATAAGGGTTTTGCCATTGGTGGCACGCAGCTGGTTGTGGTCAAGGATGGTATGACTACGGCAGACATAGCAGTTTTATTGCATGATAAAAAGCTGGTGCGCGATCCTGCTGCCTTTCGCATGGAGGCGCGCCTTAAGGGACTGGCTACCAAGCTGCAGGCAGGAGCCTACCAGATTGATGGCGGCATGAGCAATAGCCAGATTGTCAACGTTATGGTTAAGGGACGCATTAAAGAGGTGCGTTTTACCGTCCCCGAGGGCTACAGCGTGGTGAAGACGGCCCGCAAGCTGCAAAATGAGGGACTTGGCAGTGCCGATAAGTTTATTGCTGCCGCGAAGGATTATGCTCCCTATGACTATATGCAGACGAGCGACCCTAACGTGCTTTATAAGGCCGAGGGCTTTCTCTTTCCTGCAACCTATGATTTCCCTGTAGGTGCCAGCGAGGAAGACATGCTCAAGACGATGGTGGAACAGTTTGACAAGGAAATGCGCGCAAGCGGCGTAGCCAAAACCGTGGCCGACCGCAAGCAGAGCCTGCGTGACGTAGTAAACATGGCGGCCATGGTGGAGCTGGAGGCAGTGTTCCCGGAGGAGCAGCCGCTGATAGCAGGCGTTTTTTTAAAGCGTGTGGCGATCGGCATGCCCATCCAGTCAGATACGACGATTCAATATCTTTTGGGAGAGCAAAAGGAGGTTGTCACCTTTGCTGACACCAAAATCGCCAGCCCCTACAACACCTACCAAAACCCCGGCCTGCCGCCAGGACCGATTGCCAGCCCGGGGCTTGGGGCGATAAAGGCAGTGCTTACGCCGCAGGATACGGATTATTTGTACTTTGTGGCCGAAAAGGACGGCCACCATCGCTTTAGCAAAACGTATGCGGAGCATTTAAAGGCTATTGATGAAATAGGCTGATTGCGGCCGCAAGTGATAAATATCAGGACGGAGAGATTATGACGAGAGCTTTAGTTAAGCCGGAGCTGCTGGCTCCGGCAGGTAATATGGAAAAGGGTAAAATGGCGCTGCTATATGGTGCGGACGCTATTTACCTGGGCGGCAAGATGTTTGGCCTGCGCGCCTTTGCCAACAATTTTTCGCTGGAGGAAATTGCTGAAATTGCAGCCTATGCCCATAGCCTGGGCAAAAAGGTGTATGTAACGGTGAATATCTTTGCCCATAACGAGGATATTAATAAGCTGCCTGCTTACCTGCGCAGTTTGCAGCAGGCCAAGGTGGACGCGCTCTTAATCAGTGATTTGGGTGTGTGGAGCACGGCAAGGGAGGTTGTGCCCGATATGCCGCTACACGTGAGCACCCAGGCGAACACCACCAACTTTGCCGCCGTCAAGGC
>CAVAHH010000057.1:0-9131 GCA_963588395.1 bacterium | reverse complement strand
GGATAACTTTGACGCCGCCTTTGCTAAGCACCGCAAGCTTGTAGACGATGACGTCGCACAGCGTGGCAAATAATTAACGCTTACCACCTTTTCATAATAAAGCACAGCAAGGCTCCTGCTACCCACGCATTGTGGATAGCAGGAGCCTTGCATTTTTTCATTTATTCAATTGCTGTATATTTCTTTTCTAACAAACGGATAAAATAATGGTAGGCCGCAAAGACGAAAATCGAGCAGCTGATCCAGGCAATGGGTTCTGCCAGGCAAATGCCTACATACCCATAGGGCCCGCTGAGATAAACAGCGGCAATAGAGCGCATAATTAACTCCACCACACCCGACAGCATAGGGATCATGCCCACGCCCATGCCCTGGCAGGAATTACGGTAGATAAAAATCTGGCTGAGGAAAAAGTACACAGGCACAGTATACAAAATATACAGATGCGCAGCTTCCATAACCGCAGGCGATGGATTATCCAAAAAGATACCAATAACCTCCTCGCCAAAGATGAACATAACCAAAGCAGCAAAAACACTAAATGCCAAGGTGAGCTTAGAGCAGCTGCGCACAGCGGCACGGATGCGGTCAAAACGGCGTGCGCCGAAGTTTTGCGCCGTAAACACCGCCATGGCAATGCCAAAGGAAATCATTGGCTGCAGCGCCAGCTGCTCCACGCGCATAGCCGTAGTGAAGCCTGCAATCTGCTCGCTACCAAACTTGTTACACACCGACTGCAAAATGATGATGCCCAATCCCAGCACAGAAAACTGCACCGCCATAGGCATACCCATACGCAAATGCTCCCAGATTTCGGGCCAGTCAAGACGCAGGTCGCTGCGATGAATGTGCAGCTGCGGAAAGCGCTTGTAAATATAACCCACGCACAGCACTGCCGAAAACGCCTGTGCAATAACCAACGCAAAGGCACTGCCAGGCACGCCCCAGCCAAAGCAGATAATAAATACCAGTGCTAACACAATGTTAGCAACACTGGATATGATCAAAAAATACAAGGGTGTCTTACTATCACCCAACGAGCGCATAATGCCAGATAGCAAATTATAGGCCATCATAGCCAAAAGACCGTCTACGATAATCATCACATAGGCATAAGCATCCGCCAACAGTTCCTGCGGTATATTCATCAGCACCAGCATAGGATCCATAATAAGATGCATACCCGCCATAATGAGCACCACAAAAAAGACACTCAACACGATGCAGGTACAGATACTGCGCCTCATACCTGCCATATCCTGCGCGCCGTAGCGCTGACCGGTGACAACTGTAAAGCCGTTACTTAGGCCCACAGTTAGTACCAGCGTGAGCATAAACAGCGGTGACACCGCGCCCACGGCTGCGAGAGCATTTACGCCAATCGTCCTCCCGACGATGATTATATCAGCAATATTATATAGCTGCTGAAAAACGTTACCTATCAAAAGCGGCACCATAAAGGGAATAATCAGCTTTAAGGGCGCGCCCTCTGTCATGTTTTTTAACATAAAAAAAGAACCTCCTCTAATACCAATATAGCAATAGCTTCAGTCCATCACTTTAGTACCAAATATTTTATTGACTTACCAGTCAAACTATATCACAAATCTTAAAAATATACAAGACGCATGCATCACACATGCGCCTTGCCTACATAACTATTCTTCCATAACCACCCTGTTGGTGATACTACCAATGCCTTCGATTTCTACCGTAACCTCATCGCCCTCGTTCAAAAGGCCGCTGCCCACAGGCGTGCCCGTAAGTACCAGGTCACCGGCATCAAGCGTAAAGCTTTGCGAAATATAGCTCAAAATCTCATAAGGGTTATAAACCATATTGCTGGTACGTGCATTTTGCTGCAAAACGCCGTTAACATAGGATTTAATCGACAAGTCACTAGGATCCAGGTCTGTTTCCAGCCACGGTCCCAAAGGGCAAAAGGTGTCAAATGATTTGCAGCGCAGCCATTGACGCTCCTTACGCTGCAGGTCATGTGCCGTAATATCGTTAGCGCAGGTGTAGCCCAAAATATACTTAGGTACATCCTTGGCCTTAACGTTTTTCATCTTCTTTTTGATAACGATGCCAAGCTCAACGCCAAAGGCCAGCTCCTCCACCTGTCTGGGCCAGATGATATCTGCATCCGGACCTATAACAGTGTGCGCCGCTTTAGAAAAAATACTTGGTTCGCGCGGAATTTCCACACCAAACTCGGCAGCGTGCTTTTTAAAGTTAAAGCTTACGCAGATAATCTGCTTAGGTACACAAGGTGCCAAAAGCTGCACATCATCCAAATCATAGGTTTCATCAGTAATCTGCCAATAGGTTTCCAGCGTACCATATACACAACGAATAACGTCGCCATCAATATAACCTATACGCTGATGTCCGGTTCTAGGATCCTCAAAACGTACGCATCTCATTTATACGCCCTCCATAATCTGCATCTTTCTAGCTTTAAAATATACAGGTGTAAGTCCTGCCTGCCGTGCCAATGTCAGCGCCGGCTGCAGGCGGCGGCCAACGTGCCCGGCATAATGCGCGTCGCTGCCAATGGTGCAATAATTCCCACCCAGCTCGTGATAACGCTTATATATAGGCAATAAACCTGCCAGCGCCGCAGCATCATCCAAACGGCGGGTATTAATCTCTATCGGTTTATTGTTTTCAACTAAAAGCTGCAACAGTCTGTCAAACTGCTCTGGTGCATCCTCAAGATGCAGCTCACGCTCTGCGCCCTCATACGGCCAGTAGCGGCAGATGTAATCAATGTGAGCAAAAGCATCAAAGTCACGCTTCTGCTCCAGGCAAGTAATGCTGTCCTGCAAAAACTCCTCGACAATCTGCTGACGCGTACGTCCCTCATAACAGGTTGGCTCGTATAAATCACGACCGCCAATGCAGTGAATAGATGCCAGCACGTAATCAAAGGCGTGTGCCTGCACCACCTTAGTGTCCTCGCTAGCAGTGTGGGTCTGCATACCGATCTCAATGCCAATAAGCACCTTATCACTACACAAAGGTGTAAAGCGGGTAAAATACTCATCTATATCAAAGGTAAACGCCTGCGGATTGGTTGGGTAGTCATAATCCCAATGCTCAGTAACAGTCATACCAATTCCCTGTGCCGTAGCAGCAGCAATAGCATCAGCGAAGGTCATCTCGCTATCGCACGAGTAATCGCAGTGCATATGTGTATCAAATATCATTTAATCTCTCATCCTTCCGTAAATTATATTGTATCAAATTGAAACGAAAAATCAACGGGGGAAGGAACGTTTTTTATTAATTAACACAAAAATTACAAGTGAGTTAGCTGCAGGTAAGCAGAGTGCGTAAAGCTGCTGCCATTACGGCATATTCCTACGCACCAAAAAACGCGGGCAGCCTTCGCCACCCGCGTCCTTGTTACAATTTACAGAGTTTACACGTTAAAGCGGAACTCAACCACGTCGCCGTCCTGCATCACGTAGTCCTTGCCCTCCAGGCGCACCAAGCCTTTTTCACGCGCTGCCGCCTTGCTGCCACAGGCAACCAAATCGTCATACGACACAATCTCGGCACGGATAAAGCCACGTTCAAAATCCGTGTGGATTTTGCCTGCTGCCTGCGGCGCTTTAGTATCCTGCTTAATTGTCCAGGCACGCGATTCAATCTCGCCCGCGGTAAGGAAGGTCATGAGTCCCAAAAGCTTAAAGCCTGCTTTTATCAAACGATCCAGGCCTGTTTCCTCAAGGCCTGCCATCTCCAGGTATTCCCTGGCTTCATCCTCTGGCAGTTCGGCAATATCGCTTTCCATTTTGGCCGAAACAACAATAACCTCAGAGCCTTCCTCAGCAGCATATTTTTTGACAGCCTGCACATGCACGTTAGCAGACGTATCGGCTACCTCACCCTCTGCTACATTGGTGACATATAACACAGGCTTCATGGTCAAAAGATGCAGCTCGCCCAAAAATTCCTTTTCCTCATCCGTCAAGCCCAAGCGGCGCGCCGGAACAACGTCCGACAGACCTGCCATAACCTTTTCCATAACAGCCTGTTCCAGCTTAACCTTTTTATCACCGGTCTTGGCCAGCTTCACCAGGCGCTCCTGACGCTTTTCCACAGTCTCCATATCTGCCAGGCACAGCTCGGTGTTGATAATTTCAATATCACGCAATGGATCAATGCTTCCCTCTACGTGGGTAATGTTGCCATCCTCAAAGCAGCGTACAACCTCAGCTACAGCATCTACCTCGCGGATATGCGACAAAAACTTATTTCCCAGACCCTCGCCCTTGCTGGCACCCTTAACCAGGCCGGCGATATCCACAAAGCGCATGGCCGCAGGCACAATCTTACGCGACTTAAACATTTCACTCAACACGTCCAGACGCTTGTCCGGGACATCAACCACGCCAACATTAGGTTCAATAGTGCAGAAAGGGTAGTTGGCCGCTTCAGCGCCAGCCTTGGTGATAGCATTAAAAAGGGTACTTTTGCCTACGTTCGGCAGTCCTACGATACCAACCTCTAAATTTGTACTCACTTAAAATCGCTCCTCGTCTATATATTAGTGTACTTAAAACTCTATATCTAATATATTTTACAATAATCCCCTGCCATATGCAACAAAAAAGAGACGGCCACGCAGGCCGTCTCCCTAATCGCTAACGCAATAGCTAAAAACTAAATCAGAACAATTCCATTTCTCTTTCAGCAAAGGCACCGGTAACAGGGTTCAGCTTAGCCTCTACCTTTTTGTACTTCGGAGTGCTGAACTTTGCTTCATAATAAGTGTTGTTGCCTTCTTTTTCGGTTTCAATTACAATATTTTGAGCATCAGGATATGCTTCCAAAATAATAGCCTTGATATCCTCGGCAGTTTTAGCGATCGTGGTGCTGCCAGCGATGTTGCTACCCTTAATTTCCACTTCCTTTACCTTGGCGGTAGCAGTGATAACCTCTACCTCATATTCTAGGTAATTGTCGTTATCGCGGAAGTTGAGCACGGTTTTATCACCGTCCTCCTTATAACCATACATTACTGCAGCAGCAGGCACCTCGGCGCGGGCAGCAGCAATAACGCTTTGCTGGCTGATTCTGGCAGGAGCGGCCATAGCCACAGCGCTCATAGCCATAATAGCCAAGGCAGTTACTAAAAGAATAAATTTTTTCATCATTTTAGTCATCCTTTCTTAAACCCCAAATTATTTATGTTGCATTAAACGGTTAGCATAGTTACGCATTGCAGGATCAGCAACCTGCTTAAAATCTGCAGGCGGCAGAGCAAAGGCTTTTTCGGCATCTACCTGATCGGATACCTCCACCACGTTAAACATCGGCAGATAGCTTACCTCGTAGCCCTTCCAGTTGGCAGTGTCCTTTTCATAATAAAAGCTGAGGGTATTGGCGCCCTTAGTCATTTTATCGTAATCCCAGCCGGTAACAACATCGTTGCCTGCCTCGGGACGGTTATTAAACCAGCTCACCAACGTTTCAGCAAAGGCCATACTCATTCCCGGCAGTTCAGGAATACGGTCATAGGTTTTATTAGCATAATCAATAGTATACCAGTAACCACCACGTACAAAGCTAACTGTGTCTTTAATCACCTTGCCTTCACCATCAGTTTTGGTGATGCGTTCAGCATTAATGCCCTTGGCTTCGTTATATTCCGTGCGGTTGACAATTTTTTGCTGCGCCGGCGTCAGCTTGGCATAGGCCTCAGCAGTAAGTATGTCACGCATATCAATAGTCTGCGTAACCACCAGATGCACAGGATGCTTATCGCTGTTTAAGGTCTGCCCCAAAAGCTGATAGGTGCGCTGACCAGGGTTGTAGGCAAGAGCCACAGCAGTACACATCACTGTAAACAAAAAGGTCAATAGTAATACAGTTAGAGATTTTCTCATCAAGTTCACCTCTTCAATCTTATATAGCTACATTATAGCATGCCAGGCAGAATGCTGGTTAAATGTCAAAAAAAAGTCACAATTATAATGATATAAAGAAAATCCCGCAACCTAATGGTTACGGGATTGTTCATTTTCGTATGTTGCCTAAGCCTTATTCGCAGGTAAACGGCAGCAAAGCAACGCAGCGAGCGCGTTTGATTGCTACGGTCAGTTGGCGTTGGTGCTTAGCGCAGGTACCGGAAATACGACGCGGTAAAATCTTGCCGCGCTCGGTAATGTAGCGTTTCAGCTTAGAAGCATCCTTATAATCGATTTCTTCTACTTTATCAACACAGAAGCTGCATACTTTTCTTCTGGGTCTTCTGCCTCTTTCACGTTTCATTGCATAACCTCCCTTAAATTAGAATGGAATTTCCTCATCAAAGGGAACCGTTTCGCCTAAACTCCCCATGCCACCGTTTGGCGCCGGTGCAGCATTAGTAGGACGTACGGCATTGCTATGTGCGGCAACACTATCAGCCTTGCGCTCAATGAACTCAAAGCGGTCAGCAATTACCTCGGTGACATAACGTTTAGTGCCATCCTTTGCATCATAGCTGCGGATTTGCAGGCGGCCTTCTACCAGCGCGCGCTGCCCCTTTGTGAGACTGTTACCGCATGTCTCGCCTTGTTTACCCCAAATAATTACAGGGATAAAATCGGCTTCTCTCTGGCCTTCCTGATTGGCAAAAGGTCTATCTACTGCAAGAGTAAACTGGCAAACAACCTTACCGGTAGAAGTATAACGTACTTCCGGATCTCTGGTAAGTCTGCCTAAAAGAATAATCTTATTCATGATTATTCACCCTTTCTGATAATCATATGGCGCAGTACTTCATCGGTAATTTTCATAACACGATCAAGTTCTTTAACAGCAGCGGCTTCAGCCTGGAAGGTTACGAGAACATAGATACCTTCATTCAGGTCCTGAATCTCATAAGCAAGGCGTTTTTTGCCCCAACGATCGGTTTTTTCTACATTACCACCGTTTGCAGCGATCAGCTTTTCAAATTTAGCAACAACTGCTTCAAAAGCTTCCTCTTCAACGGGTTTAACGATGTACATGACTTCGTATGCGTTCACGAAATCACCTCCTCCTTTGGACTTTGGCTCCCCTCTTATGTGGGAGCAGAAGAAGTATATATAATATATACAAGCTTAATAATTATATCACCTGTTATAGTGCTTTGCAAGCTTTTATAGATAATTTTTCTGTGCAACGCTTACAGACTGCGAATTTTTTTGCGTAGCGGCAATATGCACGCCGGACTCACCGAAAGCTCATCGATACCCATACGCACAAAGTCTTTTGTCAGCGACAAATCCGCTCCCAGCTCGCCGCAAATGCCGCACCAGATGCCGGCTGCATGAGCAGCATCTGCCGTCATCTGGATCAAGCGCAGTATGGCGGGATGATGTGCGTCAAAAAATGGCTCTAATGTTTGATTCTGGCGGTCAATAGCCAGCGTGTACTGACTTAAATCGTTAGTACCAATGCTAAAGAAATCAACCTCCTTTGCCAGGTCATCGGCAATCAGCGCAGCAGCAGGAGTTTCGATCATAATGCCCACCTCCATTTTGGAGTCAAAGGGTACACCAGCGTATTTCAGCTCTGCCTGCACCTCTCGCAGGATAGCGCGTGCACGACGCACCTCGTCAACGCTGATAATCATCGGAAACATCACTGCAACCTTGCCATAAGCGGAGGCACGACAGATAGCGCGCAGCTGCGTAGCAAAAAGCTGCTGTCTCTCCAGGCAAATGCGGATCGCACGATAGCCCAGAGCAGGATTTTCTTCCTTAGGCAGTTCAAAATAAGCAGCCTGCTTATCGGCACCAATATCCAAGGTGCGGATAATAACACGCTTACCTGCCATCGTTTCGGCAGCAAGCTTGTATTTTTCCAGCTGCTGCTCCTCGCTAGGATAATCGCTGCTTTCCAGATACAAAAATTCGCTGCGGAAAAGGCCTACGCCTTCTGCGTCGTTAGCAAGCACGCTCGCCAGGTCGCCGGTACTGCCAATATTGGCATAAACATGTACCTGTCTGCCACCGCCTGTAATGCTTTTTTTACCCTTAAGCTCCTCCAAAAGCTTTTTGTGCTGCTCATCATCAGCTATCTTTTTTTGAATGCGCGCGATAGTCTGCTCATCAGGATCCACAAAGACCTCGCCTGTATAGCCATCTACAGCAATGGTTTTACCATCATATTCTTCGCCAATAGCTGTACCAATACTTACCACTGCAGGAATACCTATCGTTCTCGCCAAAATAGCCGTATGGGAATTGACGCTGCCTGCCGCCGTAACAAAGCCAAGCACGCGCGATTTATCCAACTGTACCGTTTCACTCGGAGCCAGGTCATCAGCAGCTAAAACATACTTGCCCTCGCCCTTTTCCCAGGTACTGCCAGCCTGTCCCAGGCAGACCAAAACCTTATTAGAAATATCCTTAACGTCAGCTGCACGGCCACGCATATAATCATCCTCCATGGAGGAAAAAATTTCTGCGAAATTAGCCGCTGTCGCCTGCACTGCGTATTCTGCATTAACACTTTGCGTACGGATGATGCCCTCTATAGATTCAATATAATCCAAATCCTCAAGCATCATCTGATGGATTTCAAAAATAGCGGCGTTATCCCTGCCAACATCTATCATGGCCTTGTCATATAAGGCTGCCAGCTGGGCGATAGCTTCCCGGCGCGCCTTTTGAAACCGCTCCACCTCTGCCTCGGCATCAATAACCTTACGGCGTTTTACCTCTGCCGCACTACGGCGCAGCACTGCCAAAGTTCCCAATGTAACACCGCCGCAAACGCCTTTACCTTTTAGTGAAAGCATCTTGTCACCTCGCAATCCGAATTATAAGTTTGCCTTGAAGAAAGCCTCCAAAGCAGCAACTGCTGCCTCTTCGTCCGCCCCCTCACAGGTAATAGTTACTTTCTCACCCTTTTTCACGCCCAGGGCCATAACGCCAAAGATGCGCTTCAAATCGCCTTTTTTGCTGCCCTTGGCAATACTGGTGCTGCTGGAAAATTTAGCAGACTCCTTCACCAAAAGGCCTGCAGGACGAGCATGAATACCAGCAGGGTCAGTAATAACATAAGTAAATTGTTTCATAATATATTCCTCCTTATTCTTCATTAACATTTTTCTTGAGTAAACCCATAAGCGCAGCACTCAGGAT